>CAYPNJ010000018.1:21120-25804 GCA_964412305.1 uncultured Lutibacter sp.
AAAGCACTAAAAACAACTTTTTTAGAAGCAAAGCTATACCAAAGTGAATCTGTAAATACAGCACATCTTTTATTGTGCGTGTTACGAAACGAAAATGATCCAACAACCAAGTTGCTAAACAATTTTGGCGCTAGCTATGAAGATGTAAAAACAATCTTTAAACAAACATATTTTAGCGAAGAAATTGATTTACCAAGAGCTGAAAACACATCTGATGATGATTTTGATTCTCCAAAATCAAATCCTTTTGAACAACCTAAAGCTGGAAAACCAATTGAAAAAAAATCTAAAACACCTGTTTTAGACAATTTCGGACGTGATTTAACACGTTTAGCCGAAGATGGTAAATTAGACCCTGTTGTAGGTAGAAAAAAAGAAATTGAACGCGTATCTCAAATTTTAAGCAGAAGAAAAAAGAACAATCCAATGCTAATTGGTGAGCCAGGAGTTGGTAAATCTGCCATTGCTGAAGGATTGGCATTACGCATTATACAACGTCAAGTTTCTAGAATTTTATTCAACAAACGTATTGTTTCTTTAGATTTAGCAAGCTTAGTAGCCGGTACAAAATATCGTGGTCAGTTTGAAGAGCGTATGAAAGCGCTTATGAACGAGTTAGAAAAAAATGAAGATATTATTTTATTTATTGATGAAATTCACACTATTGTTGGAGCTGGTGGAGCAACTGGCTCTTTAGATGCTTCAAACATGTTAAAACCTGCGTTAGCTAGAGGTGAAATTCAATGTATTGGTGCAACAACTTTAGACGAATTCAGAACAAATATTGAAAAAGATGGCGCTTTAGAACGTAGATTTCAAAAAGTAATTATTGAACCAACTTCAGTAGATGAAACTATTCAAATTTTACAAAACATTAAAGATAAATACGAAGAGCACCACAATGTTGATTATACAGATGAAGCAATTATTGCCTGTGTAAAATTAACGAATCGATATATGACAGATCGCTTTTTACCCGACAAAGCTATTGATGCTTTAGATGAAGCTGGATCTCGTATTCATATTACAAATATTGTTGTGCCAGAAGAAGTACTAAACTTAGAAGCACAGTTAGAAAAAATTAAAGAAGATAAATCAGCAGCAGTTAATGGCCAAAAATATGAAGAAGCTGCACGTTTACGAGATGATGAAAAACGTGTTGAAGGTTTATTATTAACTGAGCAATTAAGATGGGAAGAAGCTTCTAAATTAAATCGTGAAATAGTAACTGAAGACAATGTTGCAGAAGTAGTTTCTATGATGACAGGTATCCCTGTAAATAGAGTTGCTGAAGCAGAAAGCCAAAGGTTACATGATTTACCAAATCTTATAAAAGGGAAAGTTATTGGTCAAGACGAGGCTGTTTCTAAGGTTGTGAAAGCTATTCAGCGCAATCGTGTTGGACTTAAAGACCCTGACAAGCCAATTGGTTCATTTATATTTTTAGGTCAAACAGGAGTTGGAAAAACACAATTAGCTAAAGTTTTAGCAACTGAATTATTTGACAACGAAGATGCGCTGGTAAGAATTGACATGAGTGAGTATATGGAGAAATTCGCTATTTCTCGTTTAATTGGAGCTCCTCCTGGCTATGTTGGCTATGAAGAAGGTGGTCAACTTACTGAAAAAATTAGACGTAAACCTTATGCAGTTGTACTATTAGACGAAATTGAAAAAGCACATCCAGATGTGTTTAATATGTTACTTCAAATTTTAGATGACGGGCATATTACTGATAGCCTTGGTAGAAAAATTGATTTTAGAAATACCATTATTATTATGACTTCTAACATTGGCTCACGTCAATTAAAAGACTTTGGTGCAGGTGTTGGGTTTGGCACAGCTTCAAAAACAGCGCAAGCTGATGCGAATGCAAAAAGAGTTATTGAAAATGCACTTAAAAAATCATTTGCTCCTGAATTTTTAAATAGAATTGATGATGTTATTGTATTCAACGCTTTAGAACGTGAAGATATTCACTCAATTATTGATATTGAGCTTAAAAAATTAACTTTAAGAATCGAAGATTTAGGATATAAACTTACTTTAACAAATAATGCTAAAGATTATATTGCAGACAAAGGTTTTGATAAGCAATATGGAGCAAGACCACTAAAACGTGCCATTCAAAAATATATTGAAGATGCTTTAGCTGAAGAAATTGTAAATTCAAAATTAAGTGAAGGAGATTCAATTCATATGGATCTAAATAAAGACAAAACAGAACTTACTATTAAAATTAGTAAAGGAAAGAAAAAGGTTGAGTAACACTCAACCTTTTTTTTGTAAAAAATTTCGTAATTTTAAATCAAAATCTTTTTAATTATGAAATCTACCACTAAATTTTGGCTCGCTTTTTTCACCTTTTTACCTATTGTATTTTTAATAGTATTCTTTGTTTTTTTCTTCACAGTATTTCTTGAAAATGCAATTGCGCTTGAACATCATCAAAACGAATTTCCTGTTGAGTTTTTTCAATCTTTAGCTTGGTTTATCCCTTTAATAGTTTTAATGGGTTTAACTAGTTTAGGTATCAAAATTTATTATATCGTGCATACCAACAATAGCACTAAAAACGATACTAATAAAAAAATAATGTGGACACTTTTACTAATATTCACAGGCTCTATTGGCTCAATTGTTTACTACTTTATTGAAATTGTTCCTCTAAAAAAATAGAATAATTGTTAGTTTTTAGAAAATAATCCTTTTAAAAAACCCAATCCGTAACCTGAAAATTGTGTTAAAGTGGTTATTATACTTGTAATTGCTACTGCTATGCTTTTATTCTTCAATAAAGAGTCTAAAAATAGCAATGTGAAATACCCTATAAATAACAATGCGAAAATTTGAATATTAAACACCAAACAAACTATAGAAATTAAAAAAAATAGGATGAAAACAGTAGGAAACCAATACGTTATTTTAGCTGTTTTTGGATATTTTTTATTCAAAAAAGGGCGTCCTTTTCCAAAAGAAAATGTTTGTTTAAAAAATTGTTGAATGGTACTTCTACGCTTGTGAAAAACAAATCCGTTTTCAATAAATTGTGTTTCAAAATTATGATCCCACAATCTAAATGTTAAATCAATATCCTCACCAATTTTCATACAACTAAACCCTTTTGTAATCTCAAATGCTTTTTTTGAAATCCCCATATTAAAACTTCGAGGTTGAAATTTATCTACTGCCTTTTTACTCCCTCTAATTCCTCCGGTTGTAACAAAAGAAGTCATACTATAATTTATAGCTTTTTGAATTACTGTAAAAGATTCATGTGCAGCATCTGCACCACCAAAAGCATCTGTATAATTTTTAGTTAAAACAGCATCAACTTCTTCTAAATACTTAGGCGGAATTATACAATCAGAATCAAAAATAATAAAATAATTACCTGTTGCTTGTTGCATTCCAAAATTACGACTAGCTCCTGCTCCACTGTTTTGTTTGAAAAAATACTTCACATTTAACGTGTCAGAAAAACTTGTAACAATTGTGTCAGCCCTTATTGTTGAACCATCTTCAACTACAATTACCTCAAAGTTATTTGTATAGGTTTGTTTGGTTAAACTTAATAGAAGCTCCTCAATTTCTTGAGGACGATTATAAACAGGTATAATTATTGAAAATTGTAACTCCAAAAGTAGATTTTTTTTCAATTTCAAAGTTAAGTTATTTTATGGAATTAAAAGAAAGACCTATTCTGACTTCACAAAATAGATCTTTGAAAAATATAAGTTTTAAATTATACTTCCACAGCCTCCGGTTCTAATTTATACAAGTCAAGATCTTCAATTTCGAAATTTGTGATAAAATCTAATTTCTCTCTATTTTCAGAACTCACCAAATTAACAAACAATTTTGCAGATTTAGAAAAAGTTTCATTTTGCTGAAAGTTGAGTACTAATAAATAACCCATAATTATATTCCCTGCAATTTCAACCAATCTTCTAGCATGAAAATCTAACAATTCTGTACTTTCAAGTTCAATAACTCTTTGAGTAACTGATTCAAAAGCTTCTGTCATTTTATGGAGTTTTGTTCTAATCTCACAATTTTTGTCAGAAACTTGTGTATCGTAATTTTTAATTTGCTCTAAGAAAACCCCAGTAGTTACACCTTTTATAGCTGCAATTGCTTGCAATTGAGTCGTCCCTTCATAAATAGAAGTAATTCTTGCATCACGGTAAATTCTCTCTATAGGGAAATCTTTCATAAATCCTGTACCTCCATGAATTTGTAATGAATCATATGCTATAGAATTACAGGCCTCACTTGCTATTAATTTAATTAAAGGTGTAAACACATTTGCTAACTTTGAGTAAGATTTCATCTCCATTCTCTCTTCTTTTTCTAGAGGTCTAACTCTCTTCGCATCTTCATACGCCTTAAATATATCAACAAAATTAGTGGTTTCATATAGTAGTGAACGCAATGCATCTATACGGATTTTCATATTAGTTAACATCTCGTAAACTGCTGGAAATTTCATGATTATTTTTCCGAATTGTGCTCTTTCTTCTGCGTATTTTAAAGCTTCTCTATAAGCTGCATCAGCAATACCTACAGATTGGGCGCCAACACCTAAACGAGCCGAGTTCATTAGAGCCATTACATATTTAATTAAACCAAATCGTTCTTTACCAACCAACTCAGCAGGCGCATCTTTAAATACTAACTCACA
>CAYPNJ010000019.1:0-25074 GCA_964412305.1 uncultured Lutibacter sp.
GATGATAGCCTAACCCTATATAATTTTTGTATAATTTATTTTTATTTGCAAGTTCCTGTATGTGAGACATGTACTCAAATTCACTCAATGCCTTTGGTAAATCTAAATTATTTTTTAACCGTATGTCTGAAGGTATTGTTTTATTTATAAGCTCTTCTATTGATGAAACTCCAATAGTTTTCACCATTTCATTAACTTCATTTTCACTAGGGCCTATATGTCTTAAAACGAATGAATCTGTTTTCATTTATTGGTATTTATTATAAAATGTTAACGCTTTCAAAAATACTTAAATTTGAGTAATTAACATGTCATTTTTATTACTGAATTCTAATATTTTGTTAACCAAAAACTTAGTATATTAACAAATAGTTACATTTGTGAAATGTTTTTTTTAAAAAAAATAATAGACTTTTATATTTTTAGTAATATTCACGTTGCTTTGGCGGGTTTTTTCTTAACTAAAATTACGTTATTTAAATTTGGAATTTCTAATAGTTTAACACCACTTTTTGTAGCACTTTCAATAGTAGTTTCATATAATTTTATTCGTTTTTTTGAAATTAAAACAAATAGACTTCATTGGTTTAAAAGTTGGTTTGTAAATTATAAAAATCAGCTATTATTACTTTCAATAGTTTCAACTTTATTATTGAATTATTTGGTTTTTTTTACTGAATTTAATCTGCAGTCAATTTATATTCTTCTCCCTTTTGCTTTTATGACTTTTTTTTATGTTGTCCCTTTTTTTAAAACGAAAAAAATAGAGTTTTCCTTTCGTAATTTTCCTTCAATTAAAATAATTAGTATTGCAATTTCTTGGGCGGGCATTACAGTTTTTTTTCCGTTATATGAAGCTGAATTTGAATTTAATGCGACGGTATATTTAGAATTTGTGCAACGGTTTTTATTTTTAATAGCAATTACAATTCCTTTTGATATTAGAGATGTTTATGTAGATGAAAAATTTTTAAAAACATTACCGCAGGTAATAGGTGTTAATCATTCAAAAATGATTGGTTATATTTTATTGTTATTGATGATTTTATCAGAGTTTTACATTCATAAAAATACTGATTATAATAGTTTTATATTACTTGTGATAGGAATTATAGCGGCTGCTTTTTTAGGTTTTTCATCGCCAAGAAGAACTCGATTTTATACAGGTTTTTGGATTGAGGGAATTCCAATACTTTGGTATGGTTTAATTGTATTATTTTCGTAAAATAAAACGTTTAAAATGGATAGTAAATACGCAAAATATTTTAAAGTAAATAAAGAAACTTGGGATAAAAAAGTTAGTATCCACGCAACATCTAAATTTTACGATGTTGAAGGGTTTCTGAAAGGGAAAACCTCATTAAATAGTTATGAACTAGATGAATTAGGTGATGTTAATGGAAGAACATTATTGCATTTACAATGTCATTTTGGTCAGGACACATTGAGTTGGAGTAGGTTAGGGGCTAAGTGTACAGGTATAGATTTATCTGGCGAAGGAATTAATAAGGCGAAAAAATTAAATAAAGACTTAGGTTTAGATGCTACTTTTATTGAAAGTAATTTATACGATGTGCCTAAAAATGTTGAAGGTAAATTTGACATTGTTTTTGCTTCTTATGGTGTTATTGGTTGGTTGCCAGATTTGAAAACTTGGGGAGAAATTATAGCAGACAAGCTTAAAAGTGGTGGTATTTTTTACCTTATAGAATTTCATCCAATAGTTTGGATGTTTGATTTTTTACAAACACCACCCAAATTAAAGTATCCTTACTTACAAAGTGATGCTATTTATGAGGAGTATAAAGGAACATATACCAATAATGATGCAGCTATTATTAGTAAAGAATATGGTTGGAATCACGGTTTAGGAGAAGTAGTTTCTGCCTTAACAAATGTGGGGTTGCAAATTGAGTTTTTGCATGAGTTTGAAAAATCGCCATACAATAGTTTTCCTGAGATGGATGAAACGGAAGATGGTATGTATGTTTTAAAAGAAAACCAACGAATGTTTCCTTTGCTATACTCAATACGAGCAATTAAAAAATAAAAAAGACTTCCAATTTGGAAGTCTTTTTATATATAATTTAAAGTAGTATTACTTTAATAGTTTGTCAATTTTTTCTTTTTCTTCTTCTGCTAAAGCACCATCAACTAAAATTCTACCACTATGCTCATCTGTAATAATTTTTTTACGACCAGCAATTTCAACTTGTCTTTGTGGTGGGATAGTAAAGAAAGACCCGCCAGATGCACCTCTTTGAATAGATACAACAGCCAATCCATTTTTTACAGAAGATCTAATTCTATTGTAAGCTTTTAATAAGTGGTCATCAATTAAGGCACTATATTCATTAGATTTTTTTAGTAATAAAGCTTCCTCTTTAACGGTATCACCCATAATATCGTTCAACTCATCCGATTTATGTTTTAATAAATCGTCTTGTTTAGCAATATTTTCTTTAGTAGTATCAATTACTACGTTCTTTTGCTCAATTTTAACTTTATACTCTTTAATTCTCTTTTCAGCTAATTCAATTTCAAGTTCTTGATATTCAGTTTCTTTACTTATTGAATTAAATTCTCTATTGTTACGAACATTTTTTTGTTGTTCAGCATACTTTTTAACAAGTACTTTTGCTTCTTCAATAATTAATTTTTTTGCAGTAATATCATCCTTTAGACTAGTTACACCTTCATTTAAATTTGAAAGTCTTTTATTTAAACCAACAATTTCATCTTCTAAATCTTCAATTTCTAGAGGTAATTCCCCTCTTACACTTTTAATCTCATCAACTCTTGAATCAATTAATTGTAAGTCGTAAAGTGCTCTTAATTTTTCTTCAACCGTAACTTCTTTCTTTTTAGCCATGTTTATAGGTAGTAAATTGGGTTTGTGTTTCTATTTGACAAAATGATTGCAAAATTAGGGAATTTTTTTGTAAGTATGTCAACTAAAAGATGTTTTGTGAACTGTTCACTTTCAAAATGACCAATATCTGCAATTACAAGCTTATTTTCTGCTTTGTAAAATTCATGATATTTTATATCTGAAGTGATATAAATATCAGCTCCTGCAGCAATTGCATTATTAATTGCAAAACTACCAGAACCTCCTAAAACAGCTACTTTTTTAATGGGTTTTCCAATTAATTTAGAGTGTCTTATGCCTTTTGCATTCATGGTAGTTTTTAAGAAGTTTAAAAACTCTAATTCTTCTGTTTCTGTTGTTAATTCACCTACCATTCCAATGCCAATTTCTTGATGAATATTATCTAAAGGAACAATGTTATAAGCAACTTCTTCATAAGGGTGTGCTTTAAAAAGAGCTATAAGTATATTTTTTTCTTTATGTTTTTCAAAAATCACACTAATAAATGTCTCATTTTCGGTATGTAATTCCCCTTTTTTTCCAACTACAGGAAAAGAATTTTCATTTCCCTTGTAAGTCCCATAACCCTCAGTATTAAAACTACAATTATCATAATTTCCTATATTTCCAGCGCCAGCATTAAAAAGAGCAATTCTAACTTCTTCTGCATTTGAGTTTGGTACATAAGTAGTTAACTTTTTAATGGTATTTTTTTGTGGAATTAATATTTTTTTATTTTTTAAACCTAAAACTTCACAAATTTTTGCATTTACACCTTTAAACGAATTGTCTAAAGCGGTGTGCATGGCATAAATTGCAATGTCATTTTTAATAGCTTTCAATACAACACGTTCAACATAATTATTTCCGTTTAGCTTTTTTAAACCTGAAAAAATAATTGGATGAAAACTAACAATTAGGTTGCAATTTTTTTCAATGGCTTCATCAACTATATTTTCAAGAGTATCTAGGGTTACTAATACACCTGTAACTTTGGTATTATAATTACCAACTAATAAGCCAACATTATCAAAATCTTCAGCATAATTTAATGGTGCAATTTCTTCAATACAAGTTGTAATATCTTTAATTTTCATAGTTAAAACGTTGTTATTGTAACAAAGATAAATTTTAGATAAGAAAGTTAACCTATTTACTCATAATTTTTTAATTTGTTTTGTATTTTCGCTTTTAGTGAATCTTTTAAGAAAAATAGTATATCCGTTTTCTTTGCTGTATGGCTTAATTACAACTATTCGTAATTATTTGTACAACAATCAGGTTTTAAAGTCAACTAAATTTAAAACTCCAATTATTGTTGTTGGAAATTTAAGTGTTGGTGGAACAGGAAAAACACCTCAGATAGAATATTTGATACGGTTATTGCAAAACAATTATAAAGTAGCAGTTTTAAGTAGAGGCTATAAGAGGAAAAGCAAAGGGTTTATTATTGCTGATGAAAACGCTACTTCGGAAGTTATTGGCGATGAACCTTTTCAATATTATAAAAAATTCTCGAATATTATTGTATGTGTAGATGCAGATAGAACAAGCGCTATTCAAAAGCTAGAAGCCCTAGAGACTCCACCAGATGTAATTTTGTTAGATGATGCTTTTCAACATAGAAAAGTAAATGCAGGATTTAATATTCTACTAACTTCTTTTAGTGATTTGTATGTTGATGATATGTTATTGCCTACAGGTAATTTAAGAGAATCTAAATTTGGAGCCAAAAGAGCACACGTAATTATTGTAACAAAATGCCCTGCTAATTTATTAGAAAATGAACAAGCTAGGATTGCTAAAAAACTAAACTTAAATTCAAATCAGCAAGTATTTTTTACAACAATTGAATATGATAACGAATTAAAAGGAAATTCAACCCTTAATTTGTGTGATTTAGAAAAGGAAGAAGTATTATTGGTAACAGGTATTGCTAACCCAAAACCTTTACAAGATTATTTAAAAAATCAAAAAATTAAATTCAAGCATTTAAACTATCCAGATCATTATCATTTTAAAGAAAGAGATATTGCTACAATTAATACAGAATTTAAGCTGTTGAAGTCAAATAAAAAAATAGTTTTAACTACAGAGAAAGATTATGTTCGTATCTTTGTCGAACTGCCAAATTTGAAATATATATCAATTGAAACAAAATTTGTTGATGGAAAGGTGGTTTTTGATAAATTAATTAAGAAATATGTGGAATAAAGTTCAAGAGACAGTAAAATTTCTTCAAGAGAAAGGAATTACAGCACCAGATTATGGAATTATATTAGGAACAGGTTTAGGGAATTTGGTTGAGAAAATAGCTATTGAAATTTCTATTCCTTATGAGGAAATACCAAATTTTCCGGTGTCAACAGTTGTAGGTCATTCAGGGGAATTGATTTTTGGTACTATGGGGAATAAAAAGGTAATTGCAATGCGTGGCCGTTTTCATTATTATGAAGGTTGGACTATGGAAGAGACTGTTTTTCCTGTACGTGTAATGAAATATTTAGGTGTTGAAAATTTAATTGTTTCAAATGCTTCAGGAGGTGTAAATCCAGCTTTTAAAGTAGGGGATATAATGCTAATTACAGATCATATTAATTACATACCAGAGCACCCTTTAAGAGGTAAGAATGATGAGCGTTTTGGGCCAAGATTTGTTGATATGCACGAACCTTATAGTCATAAAATGATTGCTAAAATGGAGCGAATTGCAGAAAAATTAAATATTCCAATTCAAAAAGGAATTTATTTAGCATTACAAGGTCCAACTTTTGAAACACCTGCAGAATATAGAATGGTAAAATTGGTTGGTGCAGATGCTGTTGGAATGTCTACAGTACCAGAAGTAATTGTTGCAAAACATATGGGGATGACTTGTTTTGGGATTTCAGTAATTACCGATTTAGGTGTTGAAGGAATTGTTGAAGAAGTTTCACATGAAGAGGTTCAAAAAGTAGCCAAAATTTCTGAAAAAATTGTTGGTAAATTGGTGGAAGAATTTGTGAAGACATAAGTAAAAAGTATATTGTATTACATAAAAAAAACCGCTTTTAGGCGGTTTTTTTGTGTAATAATGGCTTTTACCATTCTTGATGCTTGTTATTTTGATTTTTCTTTAGATCATCATAAAAGTGAGCTACACTTACATTAATGTATGGAATTAACCAAAGAAAACCAATTCCTAATGTAAGAATACATAGTAAAGCCCATCCGAAAAATCGTAGGTTTAGACGAAAGTATTTCCATTTATACCCATCCATCATTTCTTTACTTTTGTCAATAGCTTCCATAGGTCCTATTGTATCATCATCTGCAATAATATAAAAAGTCATAGAATATGATAAGGCAGCAATAATACCTGGAATTATTAATAATAAAGTCCACAATACAATAAATAAACCCATGAGAAAATAAGCTACAATAGAATTGCCAAAATTTTGAAACCCTGCAAATAGTTGGTCTGTTTGAGGATTGTTATCTCTTGAAATATTTAATGAAAAAATTGCAAGTCCAAGTGTTAAAGGGCCTATAATTAAAATTGTAATTAAGCCTATAAAAGGGAATAATTGACTTGATAGTTGGATTGAGGTAATAATAATTAAATACACAAAAAATGTTCCAATGGCTAATCCCCATCTTCCATTTAGAGATTCTTCAGCCATTTTCATTAATCTAGCATTACTAGTTTCCATATTAATTTTTTATTTTTTTCTTACTCGTTTGGTTTTTCAGTTACACCCCGTTTTATAGTGGTATCTGGACTCCACATAATTATTTTAGTTAAAATTTAATAAGATTTTTATTTACCTATAAGTTTTTATAGTTTATTATAATACAAGCTTTTTATGATACCATCTGCAAGACCAATTTTGGGTACAAATATTTTGGTTGCCTTACTCCATTTCATTGCATTTAAATATATTTTGGTTGCTGGGATAATTACATCAGCTCTATCGGGGTTTAAGCCCATTTCTGAAATACGTTCTTCGTAAGTCATTTGTTTTAAAAATTGATAATGAGCTTTCATATAAATTAGCGAAAGTGGTTTTCCAAATTGTTTTCCAGAAAGTTTATATATTTTATTAATGTTTCCTCCTGAGCCAATAAGTGCTATGTTTTTTAAATTATGTGTATTCTCTTTAATCCAAATTTCAATAGTATTCCAAATTTCGTTGGCTTCTGTTTTACTGTAATTTAACAAACGAACAGTTCCTATTTTAAACGATTTTGAACTAATAATTTTCCCATTTGAAAACAACGTAAACTCAGTACTTCCTCCACCAACATCTACATAAAGGTACGGTTTATCACTTTCAATAACGTCACTTAAATCTGTAGAAAAAATAATTGCAGCTTCTTTTTTACCATCAATAATGTCAATTTTTATTGAAGTTTTTTCAAAAATTTCGTTGATAACATCAGTTCCGTTAGAAGCATCTCTCATAGCTGAAGTTGCACACGCATAATACTTTTCAACACCGTGAACTTCCATTAGTAGTTTAAAAGCATTCATAGCTTTAATCATTCTAATTTTGTTTTCTTCAGAAATTTTTCCTTTGATAAACGAATCAGCGCCTAAACGAATGGGCACACGAACTAAAGCAGATTTTTTAAAACTAGGTTCTTTTTCCTTCTTTTTTGTTATTACATTAGAAACTAAAAGGCGTATGGCATTTGATCCTATATCAATTCCAGCAAGTTTTTCAATTTTCAAAATAGGCTTATTTATAATGTTTAGGAAACTCGGTTAAAAATGTCTCACCAGATTTGATATTTTTCCAATGATTAGAATCAAATTTAATTCCAATAACACCACAAGTTGGTACGTGATTTAAGAATTTATTTCCAAATTTATTTACAAAATCACTAATGCCATGGTCATGACTAAAAATAATTGCTGAATCAAATCCATCATCTAAAGCTTTAACGGTTTTAATTAAATAGCCATCACTAAAACTGTACAACGATTTACTTATTTTAAGATTTGCTAATGGATAGTTAAATGTGTAACTAAAAATCATTCCTGTATGTAAGGCTCTGTTTGCACAACTTGAGACAAAAACATCTGGGCAGGAAATTTTTTTTTCAAGAACATTTGAAATTAAATATGCATCGTTAATTCCTCTTTTTTTTAAAGGTCTGTCAATATCTTTTACACCTTCATACTCCCAAGAAGATTTAGCGTGTCTAACAATGTAAAGTGTTTTCATTTGGCGTTGGTTAGAGTTTCAAATATAAAAAAATTAAGGCGCTAATCTTTCAATTTTCCAATTAAAATCTTTTTGTAATGTGTATTTAATTCTGTCGTGCATTCTGTTAGGGCGTCCTTGCCAAAATTCAATACTTGTTGGTTTTACAATGTACCCACCCCAATTTTTCGGTCTTGTAATTTCTTTATCTTTAAATTTATCTTCAAATGATGCTAAACGATTGTCTAAAAACGCTCTTGAAGGAACTACTTCACTTTGGTTTGAAGCCCATGCTCCAAGTTTACTTCCATCTGGCCTAGATTCAAAATAACCATCCGATAGGTTTTCTGAAATCTTCTCAGCTTTTCCTTTTATAATTATCTGACGTTCAATGTTATTCCAAAAAAAAGATAAGCATACGTTCGGATTTTTAGTAATAGATTCCCCTTTAGTACTGTTGTAATTAGTATAAAAAATAAATCCTTCCCAAGTATACTTTTTAAGAAGTACAACTCTATTTTGTGGAGTCCCATTTTTATCAACAGTTGCTATTGTCATAGCATTAGATTCTACTGCACCACCAAATTCTTCAACTTCATAAAACCAT
Organism: uncultured Lutibacter sp.; assembly: GCA_964412305.1. Taxonomy (GTDB): domain Bacteria; phylum Bacteroidota; class Bacteroidia; order Flavobacteriales; family Flavobacteriaceae; genus Lutibacter. The sequence continues at coordinate 8,669 of CAYPNJ010000019.1, forward strand.
TTTTGAAACAGTTCCATTGGGTTTTCTGGAACTTCTTTTTTAGAAAGCTCTTTTTTTTGGTAGACTTTTCTGTAATTACTTAAATCTTTTTCCATATCACAAATTTATAGTTTCTTCCGGAATAATAACAATCCCATAAAGGTTAAAAAACCATTAATTATTAATATGAAAAAACCAAAATCGAAATAAAACCATTTCTTTGAATAATAACTAACTGCAATTGTTGCTAAAGGTGCTAAAATTGCAATAAACGGAACGGCTTTATCCTTTACATTAAGTTTGGTGAATAAGCCAAAAGCATAGAGTCCTAAAAGTGACCCATAGGTGTAACCTGCAAATTGAAATATTTTTGAAATCACACTTTCATCAGCAATAAAATATTTGAAAATTAAAATAGTGGCAACTAAAACTAGAGAAAAAACAATATGTACTCGTTTTCTGATTTTTATTTGTTCTTGAATAGATTCTTTTTTATCAATTTCTAAAATATCAATACTAAATGAAGTTGTAAGCGATGTTAATGCACTATCGGCACTTGAGTAAGCGGCAGCAATAAGCCCTAATATAAAGAAGAGTGAGACTCCTAAGCCTAAATTACCAAACATTGCAATGGCAGGAAATAGCTCATCTTTATGTGCGTTAATTTGATTTGCAGTTGCAAAATCTGTTAATAAAACTCCTAAAGCTAAGAAAAAGAAGTTTACAATAACTAAAACAATGGTAAACCAAAACATGTTTTTTTGCGCATCTTTTAGTGTTTTACAAGTTAAGTTTTTTTGCATCATATCTTGGTCAAGGCCAGTCATAACAATAGCAATAAAAGCACCCGTAAAAAACTGTTTCCAAAAATAATTTCCAGTTTTAACATCTTCAAAAAAGAATGTTTTTGAGAGTTCGTTATCAGCAATATAGCTGAATAAATTATCGATTTTTAAAGCATCAGAAAGTGTGTAAATACAAACGCCAACTGCAATTAACATAAATAACGTTTGCAAAGTATCTGTCCAAACAATGGTTTTAATTCCGCCTTTAAAAGTGTATAACCAAATGAGTAAAATTGTAAAAATAACTGTAACCCAAAAAGGAATTCCATAGCCATCAAATAAAATTAATTGTAGCACATTTGCAACTAAAAAAAGCCTGAAAGAAGCTCCAATAATTCTTGAAAGTAAAAAGAAAGAAGCTCCGGTTTTATAACTGTAATTACCAAATCTATCTTTTAAATAGGTGTAAATTGAAGTTAGATTTAAGCGGTAATATAGTGGTAGTAAAACAAGTCCGATAATTGCATAACCAAGAATATAACCTAACACCATTTGCATATAGGAAAATTTATTTCCTTCTATCCATCCTGGTACAGAAATAAAAGTTACTCCAGACAATGAAGCGCCAATCATACCAAAGGCAACTATATACCAAGGTGATTGCTTGTTTGCTTTAAAAAAAGTATCATTACTCTCATTTTTCCCCGTAATAAACGAGATTAAAATAAGGATGCTAAAATATCCAACGATTAATAAAATGATATGTATTGGCTGCATAAATTGATATTTTAACAAAGAAACTAAAATTATTGAGAATATCATTTCCTAATTGTACATTTGCTGCATGAATTTTTCTTCAAAACTTTTAGAAAATGCCGTAAATGAGGTTTCTCAGTTACCGGGAATTGGTAAACGTACAGCACTTAGATTGGTTTTGCATTTATTAAAACAGCCAACGTCACATACACATAATTTATCAGCGTCACTAAATAATTTAGTTGATGGTATAAAATTGTGTAAAAAATGTCACAACATTTCTGATGTTGATATTTGTGAAATTTGCGCAAATCATTCTCGAAATTCAGAAATAATTTGCGTTGTTGAAGATGTTAGAGATGTAATGGCAATTGAAAACACAGCTCAATTTAAAGGTTTGTATCATGTATTGGGAGGTAAAATTTCACCTATTGAAGGTATTGGTCCACAAAATTTAACAATTGAAAGTTTAATAAAAAAAGTAAAAATCGGTACTATAAAAGAAATAATTTTTGCACTAAGTTCTACAATTGAAGGAGATACAACTAATTTTTATATTTTTAAGCAATTAGGTGATTTCAAGGTTAAAACTTCAACTATTGCTCGTGGGATAGCTGTTGGTGATGAATTGGAATATGCTGATGAAATTACGTTAGGAAGAAGTATTATAAATAGAATTCCGTTTGAAAAATCATTGTAGTTTATGAATATTTCAGTAGTTATTGTAAATTATAATGTTCGGTACTTTTTAGAGCAATGTATATTAAGTGTGCAAGCAGCTTCTAAGAATTTATTAACTGAAATTATAGTTGTTGATAATAATTCTTCAGATGCTAGTTGTGAATTATTAAAAAGTAAATATCCCGAAGTAATTCTTATTCAAAATAAAAAAAATGTAGGGTTTTCTTCGGCAAATAATCAAGGTGTTAAAGTAGCTAAAGGAGAATACGTTTTAATTTTAAATCCAGATACAGTTATTGCAGAAGACACTTTAAGTAAAATTTTAACCTTTACAAATAGCAAGCAAAATTTAGGTGTTTTAGGTGTTAAATTAGTAGACGGTTCTGGAAATTTTTTACCAGAAAGTAAGCGAAGTATTCCTACTCCAGCTGTATCATTTAATAAACTTTTTGGTATTTCTAGCAAGCAAACAGGGAAATATTATGCCACTCATTTAAAAGAAAATGAAACTGGTGTTGCAGATGTTTTTGTTGGTGCTTTTATGTTTATGAAGAGAATAGTTTATAACGAAGTGGGTGGTTTTGATAAAGCCTATTTTATGTATGGAGAAGATATTGATTTAAGCTATAAGATTTTACATAAAGGATATCAGAATTATTATTATGCAAATACGCAAGTGATTCATTATAAGGGGGAAAGCACTAAAAAAAACAGTAAAACATTAAGGTATTTTCATAATGCTATGAAAATATTTTATAAAAAGCATTTCAAGCTAAATAAGATTTATGATTTTATAATGAGTTTTGGAATTGAGCTGTGGTTTTTATTAAAATTTTTAAATTTTTTAAACCCTAAAAAACATAGTTTGAAACAAATTAAGAACGTTGTTTATTTAGGTGAAGATGATATAATTGAAAACCATTTAGCTGACAATTATTTAGTTATTCAAGGTGTTTTAATGGATGATTTTGAAGCCATAAAAAGAGCCATAAAAGAGAATGAAATTGATGCCCTTATTTTTGATAACGCTACAATATCTAACAAAAAAATAATTGAACATTTTCAAGTGCTAAAAAGTGAAAATGTGCTATTTAAAATACATCCAAAATCTACTGATTTTTTAATTGGGAGTAGAAACTCTTTAGACGCAGGTCAGGTTGATTTGATTAAATCTGTTTAATTTTTTTCAATTCTAATTCGGGCGTCAACAGCAATAATTTCTTTTGAATTTCCTAAAAGTGGGTTTAAATCTAATTCAACTATTTCTGGAGCTATTTCAACTAAATTTGAAATTTTTGTAATAATTTTCGCAAATTCTAATTCATTAATTCCTTCTTGATTTCTAACTCCTTGAATAATTTTATATGACTTTAAATTTTGAATCATTTTAGTTGCTTCTCCTATTGAAATAGGCGTCAACTCAGCATTAACATCTTTTAAAACTTCAATGTAGATTCCTCCTAAACCGCACAAAACTAAATGACCAAAGTTGTCTTCTTTTTTTGCACCAATAAATAGCTCAATTCCTTTTTTCATGGGTTGAATTAACACAGCTGTTGCTTCGTCAATTTTCATAATATTATCAAAAGATAGCGCTAATTTTTCTTCGGAAGAAATATTTAAAATAATTCCACCAACATCTGATTTGTGAATTGGACCTACAACTTTCATAACAACAGGAAACCCTAGATCTTTAATTGCAGACAAACAAGCTTTTTTTGTTTTGCACACAGTCTCATTTACAATTGGAATTTGTGCTGCTGTTAATAATTTTTTTACTTCATTGGGGTGTAAATAACCATCATTAGCATTATCTATTATAGCTCTAATAGTAACTTTGTCACTTGTTTTTGAGGTTTTTCTCTCATCTGTTGTGTTTGTATTTTTGAGTGTTTTTGCTAATGCATTTCCAAATAAAACTTCATCAGGGAAATTTACATTTCCTTTTGAAATAAAATAATCAATCTCTTTTTTAACATTTACAACTGAAGGTAAAATTGGAAAAATAGGTTTTTTACAGTCACGCATTTTTTTGTGAAGTACATCATAAACGTCATACACTTCAAATAATCCGGGACTTCCAAAAATGACAACCATTGCATCAATATTCTCGAATTTATGTTCACAATAATCAATGATAGTTTCTAATTGTTCTGCATTTCCAGTAGCCAAAAAATCTATTGGGTTTGAAACGGATGAACCTAAAAATAGTTTCGTTAATAATTCATCACTTTCTTTACCACTAATTTCAGGTACATTTAAACCGTTTTTTGATAAAGCATCAGTAAGCATAACTGCTGGGCCACCTGCGTGTGTAATTATTGCAATATTTTTACCTTTTAATTCAGGAAGTGTAAAAATTGAAGCAATTGTAATTAATTCGTTTCTGCCATAACAGCGAATAATTCCAGCTTTTTTAAATAAAGCATCAACTGCAATATCTGAATTTGCCAAAGCACCAGTATGTGAACTTGCGGCTCTACTTCCAGCAGAACAACTTCCTGCTTTAATGGCTGCAATTTCACATCCTTTTTTAATTAATGAACTGGCGTGTTTTAATAATTTTTGTGGATTGTCAATACTTTCAATATACAATAATTTTACTTTAGAACTTGTTTTGCTATTAAAAGTAATGTCAAAGTGTTCTAATATTTCTTCAACACCTATTTGTGCCGAATTACCAACTGAATAAACACTTGAAAATGTTAACCCTGTCGCTATTGCAGCTTCAATTATAAATACTGCTGTTGCTCCAGATCCTGAAATAAAATCAACTCCTTTTGGATTTAATTTTGGAATTGGGCTTGTAAAGACGCCCGCATAATTTTGATTGATTAATCCTATATTATTAGGACCCAGTAAAGTTCCTCCTGCAGCATTTATTTCATCAACTACTTGTTGTTCTAATTTTAAGCCTTCATCATCTTTTTCGCTAAAACCTGCGGAGAAAATAATAAACCCTTTAGTATTTTTTTGTTGTGCTAAAACTTGAACAGTTTCTAAGGTAAATCGAGAGGAAATCGCAATAATAGCCAAATCTACTTGAGGAATTTCAGTAATATGTTGATAACATTTTATTTTTTGAACTTCAGTTTCTTTCGGGTTAACGGCGTAAATCTCACCTTTGAATTGGTGTTCAATTAAATTTTTTAAGACGCTCCCTCCAGGCGTTTTTGTGTTATTAGAAGCGCCAATAACAACAATACTTTTTGGATTGATTAGTTTTTCATGTAGCATTTATAAATATACAATTTTATGAAATAGTTACTAGAGCAATTTCTTTTCCTTTATTAAAGGCTTCAATATTTTTTTCTATAATTCGCTCTCCTTTTCGCTCGAAAAGTGTTTTAATTGCCTGTTGTAAACTTTCATCGCTTAGTGGAAGTTGAGAAGCGGCAGCTCCTAATAAAACCATATTAGTGGCTCTAGAATTCCCCAAATCTTTCGCCACTTTTTTAGCATCAATTAAGATGGTATTTGAGTGCGATTTTATTTCGGCATACAATTCTTCTAACTCTGGGTAATTAGTAATATTTACAAACGGATTTGAATCGGTTACTAATAAACCACCTTCTTTTAAAAATGGCAGGTATCTCAATAACTCCATAGGTTCAACAGAGATAATCATATCTGCTGTTCCTTGTGGAATTAAGTCTGAATAAATTTTTGTATCAGAAATACGAACATGAGATTGTACTGCGCCACCTCTTTGGCTCATCCCATGAACTTCTGATTGTTTTATGTTAAGGTCACAATCCAATGCTGCTGTATCTAAAACTGCTGCAATGGTTAAAATTCCTTGTCCGCCAACACCGGCTAATATTATATTTGTTTTCATTGTGTGGTCTTAATTTAATGAAACTTTTTTAAGTTTTTTTAATCTGTCTTTTTTCTCTTTTGGTAATTGAACGCAAGGGCGTTGAGATATAATTACAGAAACTCCTTTGTAATTTAACTCATCTCTAATGAGGTTTATATTGTCTTGTAAATTTTTATGTAGCGGTGTTACCACTTTCAAATGTTCATTATCAATACCAAGCCCTTTACAAATATCAATTAATCTACCTGAGGCCGAAGAATTTTGAGCACCAGTCATAGCAATGGCTGAATTGTCAGAAATAATTACCGTTATTGGTGTGTTTTCTATAATGGCATCTAACAGTCCTGTCATACCAGAATGTGTAAAGGTTGAATCTCCAATAATAGCAATTGCAGGATGTATACCAGCGTCAGCAGCTCCCTTAGCCATTGTTATGGAAGCTCCCATATCAATTAAAGTATTGATGCTTTTGTATGGAGGTAAAACACCTAAGGCATAACAGCCAATATCACCAAATACTTGTTGACTTCCCATTTCTTCACTTAAAATATTGATGGCATTAAATAAATCTATATGACCACATCCTACACATAATTCTGGAGGTCTTCCTGAAACTACTTTAGGAATATTTTCATTAATTACAATATCAAAACCAAGGGCATTTGCAATATTATCTGGATTTAATTCGCCAACTCTTGGAATATCTCCTGTTAATCTTCCAATAACTTTTCTGTTTTCTCCAAGAAAGTCTGAAATAGCTTCTTCAATAAATGGGTAACCATCTTCTAAAACTAACACTTTTTTACACGTGTCAAATAATTTTTTAATAGATTTTTTGGGCAATGGATATTGTGATACTTTAAGAATTGGATAAGGGCAATCACCATCTTCAAAGTTTTCCATTAAATAATTGTAGGCAATTCCTGAAGCAACAATTCCAATGGTTGTATTTGTACCTTTAATAAAATCGTTAAAGTAGCTGTTTTCTGAAATTTCTTGAATATCTGTTTGTATATCAACTAAATGTTTATATCTGCTTCGAGCCACCATAGGTATTAACTGAAATTGAGTTTCATTTTTTGGTAGGCTAATAGTATTTTGTTCTTTTCTGTTACTTGTAATTACACCAGATCTGGAGTGAGATAAACGAGTTACCATTCTTAATAAAACGGGTAAACTTAATTTTTCAGAAAGTTCAAATGCATATTTGGTTATTTCATATGCTTCTTGTTGATTTGATGGTTCTAACATTGGAATCATAGCAAATTTCCCATAATATCTGGAGTCTTGTTCGTTTTGTGATGAATGCATTGAAGGATCATCAGCAACAACAACAACTAATCCGCCATTAATTCCTGAAACCGACATGTTCATAAAAACATCAGCCGCTACGTTTAAGCCAACATGTTTCATAACTGTTAATGCTCTTTTACCTGCATAAGACATTCCAAGCGCAGCTTCCATGGCAGTTTTTTCATTAACCGACCATTGTGAGTGGATATTTAATTCAGTTGCTATTTTTGAACGTTGAATATATTCTGTGATTTCTGTTGAAGGAGTTCCTGGGTAAGCATAAACACCTGATATACCAGCATCAATTGCTCCTTGTGCTAAAGCTTCGTTACCCAATAGAAGTTTTTTCATAAATTTCTGATTTGATAGTTATTTTTATAATGACTCAAAATTACGAAATCGTTTTCGAGTTAGATATGACTAAAGTCATAATGTAACTTTTAATACATTGAAAAACAGATTGTTATATATTTAAAAGATATGGTTGTATTTTAAATATTTTTACAGAAGTAAAGGTTGTTTGTTAATAATTCTATAGAGAATTATTAAAGTTATTGCTTATTTTGTATTTAGGAGTAATTTTAATTTTGATCCCAATTTTTTTTAGCTCTTATGTTTTTGTATAACTTAACACCTAGCATTAAAAGTATAGAAACTCCAAGGATGCCAAGTACTCCAAAAATCCAACCAAAAGAGGTTTTAAGTATCACTAAAAATACACAGGCAAATAAAATGATAGTGGCAACTTCATTCCAAATTCTTAGTGCGGAAGAAGAATATTTTAAATAACCCTTTTCAATTTGGTTGTATAACAGTTGGCAAGACCAATGATATGCAAAAAGTGCAGCTACAAACCCCAGTTTTATAAGCATCCAGTTTTGTTGTAACCAAAAAGGTTGTAATATTAATAACCAAACAGCAAATAATGTAGCTAAAACTGCTGAAGGCCAAGTAATAATGTACCAAAGCCTTTTAATCATTAATTTGTATTGCTTTAGTAAAATATTTTTTTCAATTTCAGGTTTTTCTTCAGCCTCTTTATAGTAAATAAACAACCGGATGATATAAAACAAACCTGCAAACCAAGTTGTTATAAAAATAATGTGTAGTGATTTTATATATAGGTATTCCATTGTTAATTTTGTTTAGTCCAATTATGAATCCATTTTGAAATTGTTTTTGCCCACTTACTATCATCGTTTAAGCAAGGGATTGTTGAAAATTCAATACCTCCATTTTCAATAAAAGAGTGTTTTGCTTCCATACCAATTTCTTCTAAAGTTTCTAAACAATCTGAAACAAAAGCTGGTGTTACTACCGCAATATTTTTTAAACCTTTTTTAGCAAAATTATCAATAGTTTGGTCTGTGTAGGGTTGTAACCAAGGATCTCGCCCTAAACGAGATTGAAATGAGGTGCTGTAAGTTCCTTCCTCTAGATTTAATTTTTCAGCAACCAACTTAGTTGTTTCATAGCACTGATGCCTATAACAAAACTCGTGTGCAGGTGAAGGTGTGTTGCAGCAACTTCCATCTATTTTACAATGAGATTTTGTGACGTCAGATTTTTTAATGTGTCTTTCTGGAACACCGTGGTATGAAAACAATAAATGTTCTGGTTTTGTTTTCTCCAATTCATTTTTAATGCTACTACCTAGTACTTTAATATAATCTTTTTCATTATAAAAAGCAGGAACAGAATTTAGCTTTATATGTGAATAATGTTTTTTAATTATTTTTTCAGCCAAAACAACAATAGTTTCAGTTGTAGCCATCGCAAACTGTGGGTATAGCGGAATTAATAGAATTTCAGTAACTCCTTTTGCTGCTAGTTTTTCAATGCCGTTTTTTATGGAAGGGTTTCCATAGCGCATAGCAAGTTCAACAGGAATCTCTAAATTCTCTTGCACTTTTTTATGCAATCTTTCAGATAAAACAATTAAAGGAGAGCCTTCTTCCCACCATATTTTTTTATAGGCTTCAGCAGATTTTTTTGGTCTGGTATTTAAAATAATTCCTTTTACAACAAATGCACGAACTAAATAAGGAGTGTCAATCACACGTTTGTCCATTAAAAATTCGTCTAAATAGTTTTTTACATCTTTAACAGAGGTGCTTTTTGGTGAACCTAAATTAACTAATAATGCTCCTTTCATTTAGTTATAGTTTTGAAAATTGTTTTGGAGTAATTCCAAATTTTCGTTTAAAAGCTGCTATAAAATGGCTAGATGCGCTATAACCAAGGTGCGCTGCAATTTCATTTACATTTAATTGTTGTTCAAGTAGTAGTTTTTTTGCTAACTCCATTTTATAATTTAATAAAAATGTAAAAACTGGAGCGCCGTAAAATTCCTTAAAATCGGTTTTTAATTTTTTAATATTCAATCCAACTTCTTGTGCTAAACCTGCCAAAGATGGTGGATTATTCATTTCTTTTATAATGATTTCTTTTGCGTGTTTAATTTTACTAACAGTTTCTTCATTAGCAATATAAGGGCAAGATTCGTTAGTATTTTCAGAAGGTTTGCTAAAATAATAACTTAATAATTCATATACTTTCCCTTTAATAAAGATTGGTCTTAGGGTGTCGTTAGTTTGTTTTGCGGTTAGTTGATTTAAAATTAATTGTATTGAAGAATTAATTTCTTTAGGTTCAATAATAGGGTTTTCACTTTTTAAACTGTTGTAGTTAAATAAAAGATTTCCGTCTATTGAAAATAATGAATGAAAATATTCTATAGATATTAAAACAACAATTAATTCAGCTTTTGGGGGTAGATTAAAAAGAACTTTCATTTGTTCATCTTTAAAGTAAACCATGCTAGAGTTGTTAGTTTCTAGATTTATAGCACAATGTTCAAAGTTAAAAGCAACTTTACATTGCGCTGATTTGCAAAAGTATAATTGAATACAATTGTTTTTTAATTCACATTGAAATAACTCATTTTCAATTTCTAAATTATTGAAATGAAAGACTTTAAAGGTGTTTTCTTCTGTGAATAATAGATGGGTACTTTTATCGATGTTTTTATAGGATTCTAAAGAGAATTTCATAAGGTGTTTTTAACAAAGAAACGAATTAATAGTACAAATATAATGATTATAATTAACACTTAAAAATACTTATTTTTGTAACAAATATGACATTTATCATATTTTTAAGTGCTATTTTTGCTGACATTTATCATTGTTTTGTTGGAAAGCAGCTTATTTAGAAATATTCTAAATTAGCAAGTGTAACTTATATCGATAATAAAAGTACTTTTGTCGATATAATGTAAGAATATATATTAGTACTTTTGTCGATACTTATTGGTTATACATTTATTATGAGTCATGAAAATATGCCTACAAAATTTTACAATGTAGGATTAAGTTATAAAAAAGCTGACGTTAAAATGCGTGGTGCTTTTAGCATTACAAAAGAAAACCAAAAATTATTATTAATTGCCGCTAAAGAAAAGGGAATTGATGGAATTTTTGTATTGTCTACCTGCAATAGAACTGAAATTACAGGTTTTGCAAAACACCCGTTTGAATTGATTAGTTTGCTAGTAGAATTTTCGAACGGTAATGTTGAAGATTTTATCAATGTTTCTAATGTGTATAAAAATAAAGCTGCTGTAAAGCATTTATTTAATATTGGAACGGGGTTAGATAGTCAAATTTTAGGTGATTATGAAATTGTGGGTCAGTTAAAAGAATCTTTTAAGCTAGCCAAAAAAATGGGTACAACGAATGCCTATTTAGAGCGGTTAATGAATTTGGTGTTGCAAGCAAGTAAAGATGTTAAAAACCACACCAAACTAAGTTCAGGAACAACTTCAGTAGCATACGCAGCAATTCAGTATATTATTGAAAATATAGAAGATTACAATCATAAAAAAATTCTTATTTACGGTTTAGGTGAGATTGGAAAAAATACATGTAAAAATGTGTTAGAGTATACCTCAAATAAAATGGTAACTTTAGTGAATAGAACTATTGAAAAAGCATTAGAGTTTGAAAGTATTCACCCAGAAGTTTCTGTTGTAGAATATAAAGAGTTAACTTCTAAAATTAAAGAATCTGATATTTTAATTGTTTCTACTGGGGCAAGTGTCCCAACAGTGAATAAAAATCATTTAGACGAAAGAAAAAATTTATTAATTTTGGATTTGTCAATGCCAGAAAATGTGGAAGCTTCAGTAAAAGAAATTTCAGGAGTAACGTTGGTAAATTTAGATGAGCTTTCAAAAATAACACTAAAAACAATTGAAACACGAAAGAATGAAATTCCAGCGGCTGAAAAAATTATAGCGAAATATAAGGGGGAATTTAATGAGTGGATTTCAATTCGTAAATTTGTACCTGCAGTAAATGCTTTAAAAGAATCGCTTCAAAGTATTCAAAGTAATGAGATTGATTTTCATTCAAGGAAAATAAAAGATTTTAACATTGAACAGGCTGAGGCAATAACCTCTAGGTTCATTCAAAAAATCACAACACAATTTGTAAAACATTTGAAAGAAGAAGATACAGCAGTAGATCAAAGTATAAGTGTTATTAGTAAAATGTTTAACATTAAAGAGATGAGTATAAATGAGATTGATTAAAATAGGAACAAGATCAAGTCAGCTAGCAATGTGGCAGGCTAATACTGTTGCAGGCCAATTAGAGCATTTAGGATATAAAACAGAAATAGTAAAAATAGATTCAATAGGTGATATAGTTTTAGATAAACCGTTATACGAATTAGGTATAACAGGGGTATTTACAAAAAACTTAGACATTGCACTTTTAAATGGCGATGTAGATATTGCTGTACATTCTTTTAAAGATGTACCAACAAAATTACCTGAAGGAATTGTGCAAGCTGCAATTTTAAAAAGAGGCGATTTTAACGATGTATTGGTTATAAAAGAAGATGAAAATTTTTTCACAAATGAAACAGCAGTTATTGCAACTGGAAGTTTGCGTAGAAAAGCACAATGGTTATATCGCTATCCACACCACACAATTACAGGTTTACGTGGAAATGTAAATACACGTTTACAAAAATTAGAAGATAATGATTGGGATGGTGCTATTTTTGCTGCTGCCGGATTGAAAAGATTGAAATTACTACCAGAAAAAGAAAAGCACATTAAACTAGATTGGATGATTCCTGCACCTGCACAAGGAGCAGTTATGGTTGCTGCTTTAGAAAAAGATGAAGAATTACTTGAAATTTGCAAAGAATTGAATGATGAAAACACAGCCATCTGTGTTGGAATTGAACGTGAATTTTTGAGGGTTTTAGAAGGTGGCTGTACAGCGCCAATTGGTGCTTTAGCTATGATTTGGGATGAAGAAATAAAATTTAAAGGGGTTTTGTTTAGTCCTGATGGAAAAAATAAAATAGAATTTCAAAAAGAAGTACCTGCAAATAACGTATCAGATTTAGGAGAATATGCAGCCAACTACATTTTAGAAAGAGGTGGTAAAAAGCTAATGCGTGAAATAATAACTATTGATAAAGAAATAAATATATATTCTACCAAAAATTTATCTTTAGATCAGAAAAGCAGTGTGTCAACAAAAATAGGAGTTGGTATGAGCGATTTTATTACCACAAGAAACAATCGTTTAAAACGTGTAATTATAAAGCAACCTATTGAAAATGTTATTATTACAAGTCAAAATGCAGTAGATGCGTTGTTAGATAATTTTTTACCAATGGAATTAGATTTTACAAACATTTACTGTGTTGGTAAGAGAACAAAACGATTGATAGAAAAGAAAATAGGGAAAGTGACACAGGTTGAAAATTCAGCTGAGAAATTAGCGAAATATTTAGTGGAAAATGTGGGTAAAAAGGTGGTTACTTATTTCTGTGGAAATAAAAGAAGAGGTGATTTACCAACTATTTTAGTTGAAAATAATATTACTGTAAACGAAGTTGAATGCTATAAAACTCAATTAACACCAAGAAAAGTTGATGGAAAAATTGACGGAGTTCTTTTTTACAGTCCAACAGGAATTGAAAGTTATTTAAAAGAAAATAAAACGAGTGATGACACTACAGCATTTTGCATTGGAGAAACTACTGCAACAGATGCCAGAAAATATTTTAAAAATGTGATTGTAGCGAACCTTCCTACGGTAGAAAGTGTGTTGAAATCTGTAAATGAATATTATAAAGAATCATAAAATTAAATAGTTATGAATAGAACAAGACGTTTACGTAAAACAGAAAATATTCGACGTTTAGTTAGAGAAAATAAACTAACAATAGACGATTTAATTTATCCTTTATTTATTGAAGAAGGTGAAAACATTGAAACTGAAATTGTTTCCATGCCAGGAATTAAAAGATTTTCACTTGATAGAATTTCAAAAGAATTAGATGAAGTTGTTGAGTTGAATATTCCTGCAGTATTGCTTTTTGGAATTCCAACGTCAAAAGACGAAACAGGTTCAGAAACTTGGGATGATGAAGGCATTATGCAACAAGCAGTTCGTTTCATTAAAAAAAATTATCCAAGTTTGTATGTTATTACGGATGTTTGTTTTTGTGAATATACAAGTCACGGGCATTGTGGAATTATTCACGATAATGACGTTGATAATGATGCAACATTGGTAAATATAGCCAAACAAGTTATTTCTCATGCAAAAGCTGGTGTAGATATGGTTGCTCCATCTGGAATGATGGATGGCATGATTGAAACAATTCGTGAAGCATTAGATAATACAGGTTTTTCTAATTTGCCAATTATGTCGTATGCTGTAAAATATTCATCAGCGTTTTATGGGCCTTTTAGAGATGCGGCAGATTCCGCTCCAACATTTGGAGATAGAAAAACGTATCAAATGGACCCTTCAAATAGAGATGAAGGAATGCGTGAGGCTACTTTTGACGATCAAGAAGGAGCAGATATTTTAATGGTAAAACCTGCGTTATCGTATTTAGATATTATTAGAGATTTAAAAAATAATTTTGATAGACCAATTGCTTGTTACAATGTAAGCGGTGAATACGCAATGATAAAAGCTGCTGCTGAAAAAGGCTGGATTGATGGTGAGCGTGTAATGATGGAAAGTTTATTATCAATGAAAAGAGCAGGAGCCGATATAATTATAACTTATTTTGCTAAAGAAGTTGCGAAAGTATTATTGAAAAAATAAAAAATTATGAAATTAGAAAAATCAATAGAATTATATACAAAAGGGAAAAAGCACTTAGTTGGAGCTGTAAATTCTCCTGTGAGAGCATTTAAATCTGTTGGAGGAGTTCCTTTGTTTATTGATAGAGCAAAAGGGAGTAAAATTATTGATGTTGATGGGAATGAATATGTAGATATGGTGTTGTCTTATGGACCAATGATTTTAGGCCATAGAAATAGCGTTGTTGAAAGTACCATAAAAAAATACTTAAAAAAAGGATACACGTTTGGCGCTTCAACAAAAGGTGAGATTATTATGGCTCAACTTGTTTGTGAGGCTTTTCCGGGAATGGATAAAGTTCGTTTTGTAAATTCAGGAACTGAAGCTGTATTAAGTGCAATTCGTTTGGCAAGAGCATTTACAGGAAAAAATAAAATTATAAAATTTGCAGGTTGCTATCACGGACATTCTGATGCGTTATTAGTCGCAGCAGGTTCGGGGCTTGCTACGTTGAGTATTCCAGGAAGTAAAGGTGTGCCAGATGAAGCTGTGAAAAACACATTAATTGCTGAATTCAATAATATTGATAGTGTAGAACAACATTTAGCCAATCATAATGATATTGGAGCAGTAATTATTGAGCCAATTGCAGGTAATATGGGTGTTATTCAACCTTCAAATGAATTCATTCAAGAGTTAAGAGAACTTACAAAAGCAACTGGTGTACTGTTAATTGCAGATGAAGTTATGACAGGCTTTAGATCAAAGTTTGGTGGTGCTCAAGAGTTATTGGGATTTGAAGCGGATATTACTTGTTTAGGTAAAGTTGTTGGTGGAGGTTTCCCAGTTGGAGCTTATGGTGCTAGAAATGAAATTATGGAAATGGTTTCACCTTTAGGTGATGTGTATCAAGCAGGAACATTGTCTGGTAATCCAATAGCGATGGCTTGTGGAATAGCAACACTTAAAGAATTAAAAAAGAGAGATCCATATCAAGATTTTGAAAAAACAGCTTCTTTTTTAGAAAGAGCTTTAAAAACTGCAGCCAAAGAAAATGGAATTGACCTACAAGTGAATAGATTTGGTTCTATGATTAACCCATTTTTCACGAAAGAAAAAGTGGTTGATTTTAAAACTGCACAAACAAGTGATACAGAAAAATTTAAAACATTCTTTTGGAAGATGATTGAAAATGGAGTGTTTTTACCACCTTCTCAGTTTGAATCTTGGTTTTTAGCAACGGCAATGACCAAAAGAGATATATATAAAGTTAGAGAAGCAATAAATGTAGCGATGAAAGCAGTTGCTGATAAATTTAAGAAATAAGATGACAAACATAAAAAACAATTTATTTTTACGTGCTTTAAAAGGTGAAACAGTTGAGCGTCCACCAGTTTGGATGATGCGCCAAGCTGGAAGGTATTTACCAGAATTTATTGCAATTCGTGAAAAATACGATTTCTTTACACGTTGTAGAACACCAGAATTAGCTTCAGAAATTACTGTGCAACCAATTCGTAGATATGGAATGGATGCAGCTATTTTATTTTCTGATATTTTAGTGATTCCACAAGCAATGAACATTGAAGTTGAAATGAAAGATGGTATTGGACCTTGGTTGCCAAATCCTATTCGGTCTCAAAAAGATGTAGATAATGTTATTGTTCCCGATGTTACTGTTGAATTAAAGTATGTAATGGATGCTATTAAAGTAACCAAACAAATGCTAAATGATGATATTCCGTTAATTGGTTTTGCAGGTTCTCCGTGGACAATTTTATGTTATTGTGTACAGGGACAAGGTTCAAAAAACTTTGATAAAGCGAAAGAATTTTGTTTTACACAGCCAATAGCAGCGCATACATTATTGCAAAAAATCACCGATACAACAATTGCTTATTTAAAAGAAAAAGTAAAAGCGGGTGTAAATGCAGTTCAAATATTTGATTCTTGGGGAGGAATGTT
>CAYPNJ010000020.1:0-24791 GCA_964412305.1 uncultured Lutibacter sp.
AAACAGGGTATTCTAAAATTTTAGTTTATAAAGATTCTTTAGATGATGTTTTAGGGTATGCACATGCTTTTAAGTTATTTAAAAATCCCAAAACAATACGTTCCATAATTTTACCTGTAGAGTTAGTGCCAGAAAGTATGATGATAAATAACGTGTTAAATGGTTTAATTAAAAAAAAGAAAAGCATTTCGGTTGTTTTAGACGAATTTGGAGGTACCTCAGGAATTATAACTATTGAAGATATTGTTGAAGAATTGTTTGGTGAAATTATTGATGAACACGATACTGTTGAGTTGTTAGAGAATAAAATAAATGATAGGGAATTTGAACTTTCAGCAAGATTAGAAGTCGATTATTTAAATGAAACCTACAATTTAAATATTGAAGAAAATGAGGCGTATGAGACTCTTGGAGGTTTTATTGTATATCACAACGAAGATATTCCTGCGCAAGATGAAGTGATTGAAATTGAGAATTTATATTTTAAAATGTTAAAAGTAGATTCATCAAAAATAATGGAAGTTTATGTAAAAATTTTAGATAAAGTAGATTAAAATCAATCTTCTAATAAATAATGAGATTTCCTAATTAATTATAGGTATTTCACTTTCATAATTAAATACTAAATCGTATTTTCGCACACTATAATAAAAGAAAACTATAATGGCAATATTATCAAAAATTAGAGACCGCTCAATGTTCTTAATCCTAATTGTAGGTTTAGCACTTTTTGCATTTGTATTAGATCCAAGTTCAATCCAAAGTTTTTTTAGTTCTACTAAAGTAAATTCAATTGGTCAAGTTAATGGTGAAGATATAGATAGAGAAGAATTTGCTCGTCAAGTTGAGGCATATAGATCACAAAGTGGAGGTAGAGCAACTCAAATGCAAGCAGTAGATGCCGTTTGGAATTCAATTTTAAGTGAAAAAGTATTTCAGTCACAATTAGAAAAAGCTGGAATAGTTGTAGGTGAAAAAGATATTTGGGATGCTATGATAGCTTTACCAGAAATTCAAAACTCACCTTTATTTAAAAATGAGATAAATCTTTTTGATGAGGAAAAGCTAAAAGAATATATAGCTAACATGAAAGACGAAGCTGAAGTTGGTAGTACGCGAGCCTGGACTAATTGGTTAGCAACTGAGAAAAGTATCAAACAAAATTTAGAACGTCAGGCATATTCTTCATTGGTTAGTATTGGCTTAGGAGCTTCATTAGAAGAGGGAGAAAGAGATTACTTATACGAAAACACAAAAATTGATGCTCAATACGTATATGTTCCTTATGCGTCTATTGCTGATAGTTTAGCTCTTGTTTCAAGAGAGGAAATTCAAGAATACCTTGAAGCTAATGCGAATAGGTTTAAATCAGAAGCGACTCGTTCTTTACAATACGTGAAGTTTGATATTGTTCCATCTGAAGCAGATGATGCTGATATGAAAAGCTTAGTTGAAGGTTACATTAATGATAGAGAAGAATATAGCAATGCAGCAAAAACAACTGTAAATGTTGCCGGTTTAAGAAGCACAACAGATTATGAAGCGTTTGTAAATGATAACAAATCAGATTTGTCTATTGATAATGGTTATAAGTTTAAATACCAATTACCAGCAAGCATTTCTGATGCTATTTTTGAGGCTTCAGTTGGTGATGTTATTGGCGCTTATAAAGATAATGGATATTACAAAATTTCCAAGATTGTAGAAATATTACAATTGCCAGACTCTGTAAAATCTAGTCATATCATTGTTCCTTATGCTGGTACAACAAGATCTACTTCAACAAAAACAAAAGAAGAAGCTAAGAAAACTATTGATAGTATTTTTAAATTGGTAAGAAGAAATAAAGCTAAATTCACTAAAATTGCTAATGAAGTAAATACTGATGGTACAAAAGGAAAAGGTGGCGATATAGGATGGGTTAGAAAGAATCAAGCTTTTTCAGCCGGATTTGATAAAGATTTTGCAGATTTTATTTACAAGAATAAAACAGGTAGTATTGATGTGGTTGAAACTGCATTTGGTTTTCATATTATAAAAATTGAAGATCAAACTACACCTGAAAAAGCAGTTAAAATAGCAACTTTCTCACGTTTGGTTGAAGCATCTGAAGAAACTGAAAATACTATTTTTGAACAAGCTGAAACATTGGCTTCAAATTTAGCTGATGGTAAAAATATAGATGATTTATCTAAAGAGTCTGAATATAAAATTCAATCAGCAGTTAATTTAAAACCTTTATCTGAAAATATTCCAGGATTGAACAATCAACGTCAAATAGTTAATTGGGCGTTCAATACTGATAGAGAATTGAAAGACTCTAAACGTTTTGATGTAGAAGTTGGAGGAAAAAGAGGTTATGCAGTTATTTTATTAAAAGGTATGACAGAAGAAGATAAACTAGCTATAAGTACAGATTTATTATTTAAAATTCGTCCAGAGTTAACTAATAAGAAAAAAGCAGCGTTAATTAAAGAAAAAATGAGTGGTGCAACTTTAGAAGAGATTGCTCAAAGTAGCAACACGACTATACGTACAACATCATCTGTTACATTGGCAAGCCCATTACTTTCTGGAGTTGGAAATGAGCCTACTGTTGTTGGAGCAATGTCTACATTAAGTTTAAATGAAATGTCAGATATTATTGAAGGAGATAAAGGAGTTTTTGTTGTTATAGTTTCTAAACGCGAATCTTCAACAGAATTAGAAAACTACGATTCTTTCCGTAAAAAGTTAGTAACTAAATTACAAGGAAGAAGTTATCAATTATACCAAGTATTACAAGATGCTGCTGATGTAGTAGATAATAGAAGTAAATTCTTTTAGAAGGAAACTTTAAAATATATAAAAAAACCTACTTTTAAATAAGTAGGTTTTTTTTGTGATTTGTCATTAAAATATTAGTAAAAAAAAGCAAGCTTAATTATAGATAGCTTGCTTTTTAATTTGTTTATATTTTATCAATGAACTAGCCGTTCATAGAAATTAAAAATTCTTCATTTGAAGTGGTGTATTGGATTTTATCTTTGATAAATTCCATAGCTTCAACAGGGTTCATGTCTGCTAAATATTTTCTTAGAACCCACATTCGTTTAACTGTTTTAGGATCTAATAATAGATCGTCTCTACGTGTACTAGATTTAACAAGATCAATTGCTGGGTATATTCTACGGTTAGAAATATTACGTTCTAATTGTAGTTCCATATTACCTGTTCCTTTGAATTCTTCAAAAATAACTTCATCCATTTTTGAGCCAGTTTCAGTTAATGCTGTTGCAATAATTGTTAATGAACCTCCATTTTCAATATTACGTGCAGCACCAAAGAAACGTTTCGGTTTGTGCAGTGCATTTGCATCAATACCACCAGATAATATTTTACCTGATGCAGGTGCAACAGTATTGTAGGCTCTTGCCAAACGAGTTATTGAATCTAATAAAATAACAACATCATGACCACATTCAACCAATCTTTTTGCTTTTTCTAACACAATATTTGCTACTTTAACGTGTTTATCTGCAGGCTCGTCAAAAGTTGAAGCAACAACTTCACCTTTAACACTACGTTGCATATCTGTTACCTCTTCAGGTCTTTCATCAATTAATAAAATAATTTGATAAACTTCAGGATGGTTAGAGGCTATTGAATTAGCAATATCTTTTAAAAGCATTGTTTTACCCGTCTTTGGTTGGGATACAATCATTCCTCTTTGTCCTTTTCCTAATGGAGAAAACAAGTCTATTATTCGTGTTGATAGTGTACTATTTTTACCAGCTAAGTTGAATTTTTCATCAGGAAATAACGGTGTTAAATGTTCAAACGAAACACGATCTCTTACAATATTTGGGTTTAATCCATTTATTTTTGATACGCGAATTAGTGGAAAATATTTTTCTCCTTCTTTAGGAGGTCTTACCACACCTTTTACTGTATCACCAGTTTTTAAACCAAACAGTTTAACTTGTGATTGCGATAAGTAGATATCATCTGGAGATGATAAGTAATTATAATCTGATGAACGTAAAAAACCATATCCATCAGGCATCATTTCTAATACACCTTCACTCTCAATTATACCATCAAATTCATAATCAGGATCTCTATAACGGTTGCCGTTATTTATACGTTGACCTTTTTGATCTCTTTGTTGAGGTCTTTGTTGTTTATTTTGTTGATTCTGTTGTTTTGGACGGTTTTGTTGATTCTGTTGATTCTGTTGGTTCTGTTGTTTTGGAGCGTTTTGTTGATTTTGTGAAGTTTTATCTTGTTGTTTGGTATGCTCTTTTGCTGGAGCCTTTTCATTTTTTGGTTTAGCTGTTTCAGCTTTAACATCAGGAGTTTTAACTTCTGTTTTTACAATGGGTTTCACAATAGGTTTTGTGTCTAAAGCAAGTTCTTTTTGAACGTTCTCGTTTGGTGCATTGTTAGTTCTTTTTTGAACATTTGCCTTTTTAACAATTCTTCTGCGTCTAGGTTTGCCTTCAGTTATTGAAGCTTCTTTTTTTATGATTTTTGTAGGAGTTGAAGCCTGTACGTCTAAGATTAAATAAACTAGGTCTAGTTTTTTTAATTGACTGAATTTTTTTGCTCCAATAGTTTTTGCTATTTCTTGTAAGTCTACAAGTGTTTTCTCCTTTAATTGGGAAATTTCAAACATTATGTTAATTTGTAATTATTGTTTATTGTATAAAGACTATCAAATTATTCTATAAATAATTTTTTGTGAATTAAATTTGTGGTGATTAGTCGTTTTAGTTGTAGTTTACTTAGACTGTTAAGTGTAAGTATATTGCAAATATATAAAATTATTTTACATAACTAATCTTTTATTCTTTAAAAAGAAAACGTATTTTTGCTCACAGTTGTATAAAACTATGATTCAAAGAATACAAACGGTTTATTTGTTAATAGCTACATTACTCTCAGGAGGTTTAATTTTTGTTTTAAACTTATGGATAAATGAAGAAGAGACTAAATTTTTCGCAATGGATTCCTTTAGTACGGAAAACACATTGTTAAAAGCAATGACTGTATTATTTTTTGTATCGGCAATTATTACATTTATTGCTATTTTTCAGTTTAAAAAAAGGCAATTACAATTTGTGTTAGGCCGATTATCAATTTTGACCAATTTTATTTTAATAGGTATAGTAGTATATTTTTCACAAAATTTATCTGGAGAAATTAACGTTTCTGAGAAAGGTATTGGATTACTTATTCCAATTTTAACTATCGTATTTGTTGTTATAGCAAATAAGGCAATTAAAAAGGATGAGGAACTTGTAAAATCTGTTGATAGATTACGCTAAGCTATTATCTTAGTATATTTAGTGCAAAAAAAACCATTTCAACTTGTTGAAATGGTTTTTTATTTTCGTTGCTCTAGTTCTATAACTTCTAGGTTTTTTATTTTATCTTCATGAATTTCAAAACGAAGCATAGTTCGAACTTTATGAAAGCCATGTTTTCCTGCAGCACCAGGGTTCATATGAAGTAAATTTAATTTTTTATCAAATAGTACTTTTAATATGTGTGAATGCCCACTAATAAATAATTGAGGTGGGTTTTTTAAAATTTCATCTTTAATTCGTTGATCGTATCTATTTGGATACCCACCAATATGAGTTATCCAAACGGTTACTTTTTCAATCGTAAATTTATTATTTAACGGAAATTCAGTTCGTATGGTTGCACCATCAATATTACCATAAACTGCACGTAAAGGTTTAATTTTTTTTAGTGTATCGGTAATTTCTATTGAACCAATATCTCCAGCATGCCAAACTTCATCTGCTTGTTTAACAAACTTCAGTATTTGATGGTCAATATAGCTATGAGTGTCTGAAAGTAATAAAATTTTTTTCATTGAAATGTAAAATTTCTAAATCCTAAATATGATGTATATTTGCTCTCGTACAAAAATAACATTTCAGTTGAGATATTTCATAGAATTATCATATAAAGGAACAAATTATCATGGTTGGCAAATGCAGCCTAATTCTGCGAGTATTCAAGAATTGGTTAATAAGTCTTTTTCAACGATTTTTAGAACCCAAATTGATGTTGTTGGTGCCGGAAGAACAGATACAGGAGTACATGCAGAACAGTTATTTGCACATGTTGATTTGAATGATGCGATTGATGAAAATTTAATAGTGTATAAATTAAATTCATTGTTACCAAGTGATATAGTTGTTGAAAATATTTTTAAAGTAACTAATGAAGCACATGCACGTTTTAATGCAGCTAGTAGAAGCTATGAATATAGAATTTTTTTAGGGAGAAACCCCTTTTTATTAGAAAATAGTTGGCAACTTAACAATAGAAAGTTAAATATTGTTAAAATGAATGAGGCTGCTGAAATTTTGCTAACTTACACTAACTTTAAGTGTTTTTCTCGTACAAATTCTAATGTTAAAACGTATAATTGTGATGTGAGAAGAGCGGAATGGGTTCAAAAAAATAAAATGCTCATATTTCACATTACCGCCGATCGGTTTTTAAGAAATATGGTTAGGGCAATTGTTGGAACTTTAATAGATGTAGGTGCAGAGAAAATTACTTTAGAAGATTTTAAACAAATAATAGAAAGTAAAGATAGGTGTAATGCTGGTACCTCAGCACCAGCTAAAGGGTTATTTTTAACTCAAGTAACGTATCCAAAAACAATTTTTATACATGAGTAAAAAGGTTTCAGGAAAAGCTTTTGATGCAAAAATATTTATGCGTTTAATAAGTTTTGCTTCAAAATATCGTAAGCAATTTTTTATTGGTACACTAGCGGCAATTTTAATGTCGTTGGTATCAGTAGTTAAACCTATTTTATTACAAGAAATTGTTAACACTTATTTTGAAAATAAAGATAAGGTTGGGCTTTTGCAGTATTCATTGCTAATGATTGTGTTTTTATTGGTTGAAGTTTTTATGCAGTTTATTTTTATTTACAAAGTTAATTGGTTGGGTCAGCATATTATTAAAGATATTAGAGTGCAATTGCAAAAACATATGTTGCAATTTAAAATGGCTTATTTTGACAACTCTTCAGTTGGAAAATTAGTAACTAGATTGGTTTCAGATACAGAAACAATAGCACAATTTTTTGGGCAGGGGTTGTTTATGATTATTAGTGATTTGCTAAAAATGTTAGTGGTTGCAATTGTAATGTTATGGATGAATTGGAAATTAGCTTTAATTGCTTTTATAGTACTTCCAATTTTAATTTACGCTACAAAAGTATTTCAAATAGCTATAAAATCAGCTTTTAAAGAAGTGAGAACTCAAGTAGCAAATTTAAACGGGTTTGTTCAAGAGCGAGTTACAGGGATGAATATTGTTCAGTTATTTAACCGTGAAAAAATTGAATATCAAAATTTTGTAAAAATTAATGAGAAACATAAAAAAGCACATATAAAAACAGTTTGGTATTACTCTATCTTTTTTCCAATAGCAGAAATTTTATCGTCAATTGCAGTTGGTTTATTAGTTTGGTATGGAGGATTAGATATTGTAAATTCTGGAGATACAAACGCAGGACAAATTATTGCATTTATTATGATGTCTCAAATGCTGTTTAGACCATTGAGGCAAATTGCTGATAAATTTAATACGCTTCAAATGGGTATGGTTGCAGGTGATAGGGTTTTTGAAGTGTTAGATACTCATAGTCAAATTAATAAAACAGGAAATATTGAAGCAACTAGTTTTGATGGTAATATAGCGTTTAAAAAAGTGCATTTTAGTTATATAGAGGGCGAGGAGGTTTTAAAAGGAATTACTTTTAATGTAAAAGCAGGAGAAACAGTTGCAATTGTTGGAGCTACTGGAGCTGGAAAATCTACTATTATAAACTTAGTAAATCGTTTTTATGAAATTAATGAAGGTGAAATTTGTATAGATAACCATAATGTTGAACAATACACTTTAACATCTTTACGAAAACAAATCGCAGTTGTTTTACAAGATGTATTTTTGTTTTCAGACTCTATTTTTAATAATATTATTTTAAGTAATACTTCAATTACTTTAGAGGAAGTTAAAAATGCTGCAAAAGAAATTGGAATTCATAAGTTTATTATGAGCTTGCCAAACAATTATAATTATAATGTGAAGGAACGTGGTGTTATGCTATCTTCTGGTCAAAGACAGTTAATTGCGTTTTTGCGTGCGTATGTAAGTAAGCCAAGTGTATTAATTTTAGATGAAGCTACTTCTTCTATAGATTCGTATTCAGAAAAATTAATCCAAAAAGCGACTGATAAAATCACACAGCATCAAACGTCAATAATTATTGCGCATAGACTAACAACTGTAAAAAAGGCTGATAGAATTATTGTAATGGATAAAGGTGAAATTGTTGAGCAAGGTTCGCATACAGAATTATTGAAGAAAGATGGTTATTACAAAACGTTGTACAATATGCAGTTTGCAAGTGATGTGGCTTAATTTAAATCGTAAAGAATAGTTTCAATTAATTCATTATAATTTTTATACAACACAAACTCTCCATCTTTAATATAAGATATTTCTCCTGTTTCTTCTGAAACAACAATACAAAGTGCATCAGTTTTTTCGGTTATTCCAATGGCAGCTCTATGGCGTAATCCAAATCTTGCAGGTAAACTTTTTTTAGATAATGGTAAAATAATTCTAGTAGCAACTATAAAGTTTTCTTTAATAATTATGGCACCATCGTGTAGTGGACTATTTTTATAAAAAATACTTTTTAATATTGGCTGATTTATTTCGGCATTCATTTTATCACCAGTAGATTTAATAAAATCTAAATTGTGTGTGCGTTCTAACACAATTAACATACCTGTTTTGGTGGTTGCCATTGCCTCACAAGCAAAAACAATTGATTCTATATCTGTAGTAGTGTGTATTTCGGTTTTTAAAAAACTAAGTTGTTTTAAAAAATTTCGTTTGTTAGCGAAATTTGTAGAGCCTATCATTAGTAAAAATTTTCTAACTTCAGGTTGAAAAACAATTAGAATGGCAATAGCTCCTAAACTAATTAATGTGCCTAATAAACCACTCAACATTTCCATTTGCAATGCTTGTGTAATTTTCCAAATAAGCACCACTAAAGCAATTCCTATAAAAATATTAATAGCAACAGTACCTTTTAATAATTTATATACATAGTAAAGTAATATAGCAACTAAAACAATGTCTAAGATGTCAAGAAAGGAAAAGTCTAAAAAGTCGAGCATTTAAGTTGTTTTTGTAAAAATAGGAAAAAGATTGCACACTAAATAGTTATTCGCAACCACAATCCGGAACTTTGTTTTGGTTGAAAATAAATTCTATTTGATTGGTTGAAATAGCTTCGTTATTAAAATTATGCAACATTGTTTTGTAAAATAAATAATCTTGATATAAAAGTTGCTCGTTGAAATTTAGATGCAGCATTGTTTGTTTTCCTTCTGAAGAAAATTCAATAAACTCAAGTAATGTAGTTTTAAATTCATCGTTTTCCATTTTAGCATCATTAATCCAAGTACTTTTTGGGTTAAAAGTTAAGTTTATATTATTGTATTTTTTATAAATAGTACTATTTGTTTTTATATAAGATTTAGATAAAACACTATCTGCTTTATAACTGATAGAGTTGAATTTTAACAATGATAATTTCCCTGAAATAGTATCAATATAACTAAAGTAATTATACATTCCTTCTTCTGAATGAAATGAATTTGCATGTTTATATTGAAGTTTTGATATTGAAGATGTAATTGCTTTTAAAGGTAGGTTTTTATCAATATTAAAAATCCAATGTGTGGTGCTAATAGTATTCCTTTTGTTTATTTGGGCAATAGTATCATTATTTTTGACTTCTAAAAAGAACCAAACTTGTGAATGGTTTTGAATTTCTTGAATCCCTTTTTCAGACAGTGTAGGGATTTTTAATTCCTGTTTTGCACAACTTAAAAATAATATTGAAATAATAAGTGTTAGTAGTTTTTTCATTAATTTTCGTTTAATAATTCAATAATTTTTAGGGCTTCCATAGCCTCTTTTACATCATGAACTCGCAACATAGTAGCGCCGTTTAACAATGCAATAGTATTTGCTGAAGTTGTTGCATTTAAAGCGTTATTCTGATTTATTTCTAGTGGTTTAAAGAGCATAGATTTTCTTGATAAACCAACTAATGTTGGAATGTCTAGGTTTTTAAACAGCTCTAAATGTTTTAGTAACTCATAATTTTGTTTTAATGTTTTTCCAAATCCAAAACCTACATCGGCAATTATATCATTCACTCCAAGAGAGCGTAAATCCTCCATTTTTTTCGAAAAATAATATAATAATTCTTGTACAATATTACTGTACGTTGGCTTTGTTTGCATTGTTTGAGGGTTTCCTTGCATATGCATCATAATATATGGAACCTGTAAATTAGCAACTGTTGTAAACATATTGCTATCCATATTTCCTGCTGAAATATCATTTATAATGCAAGCCCCAAGATTAACGCATTGTTCTGCAATTTTACTTCTAAAAGTGTCAACGGATATTAGAAGGTTTGGAAATTCTTCAATTAGTAGTTTAATAATTGGTTTAATACGTGCTAATTCTTCTTCTTCAGAAATATGTTTAGCACCTGGGCGTGAAGAATAAGCGCCAACATCTACAAATGTAGCACCTTCACTAAGCATTTTTTCTATGTGATTAATAATGGCTGAAGGATTGTTGTATTTACCACCATCAAAAAATGAATCGGGTGTAATATTTAAAATACCCATTATTTTGGGTGATGATAAGTTAACTAAAGTTCCATTGCAATTTATACTTCTCATTATGTTACTACTTTGTTAATTATTTTGGTCGTTTTTGGAGCTTTATAATTTAACATTAATGTACAAAGTTCATCAACCGAGTCACTAACAATAAGCATTTCTTTGTTAGATTGTTTAAGGTAGCCTTCAGTGACCATTACCTCTAATTGCTTAATTAAGTGATTAAAAAACCCGTTAGTGTTTAGAATGCCAACGGGTTTGCTTTCAATACCTAATTGACTTAAAGTTAAAGCTTCAAAAATCTCATCTAAAGTCCCAAAACCACCAGGTAAAGCGATGTATCCATCAACTAATTTGCTTATTTTCACCTTTCGTTTACTCATAGTTTTGGTCACAATCATTTCAGTTATTTCTGTGTGTGCAACTTCTTCGTGGCGTAGTAAACCGGGAATTACTCCAATTACTTCACCGTTTTTTTTAATAATTGTATCTGCTAAAACTCCCATCATTCCAATTTTACCACCACCGTAAACCATTCCAATGTTATTTTCGGAAAAATGAACGCCTAATTTTATAGCGTCATTTTTATAAAC
Source organism: uncultured Lutibacter sp. (assembly GCA_964412305.1). GTDB lineage: Bacteria > Bacteroidota > Bacteroidia > Flavobacteriales > Flavobacteriaceae > Lutibacter. The sequence goes on from CAYPNJ010000020.1 coordinate 11,333, forward strand.
ATCTTTAAAGCCTAAGCTTGAACCGCAAAAAACAGCTATTTTCTTCATTCTGTTAATTTGATTTTTTAATTCGTTAAATTTGTTCGAAATTTACGGAAATAATTAAAGTTACATGCAACAAACTTCAAAACAATACGACGAGGCTATTGAAAAATGTCGTTCACTATATATAAATAAGTTAAAAGATTATGGAAGCGCTTGGCGAATATTGCGATTGCCGTCTTTAACCGATCAAATTTTTATCAAAGCACAACGTATTCGTCAGTTGCAACAAAATAGCACAAGAAAAGTTGATGAAGGTGAAGTTTCTGAATTTATTGGAATTATTAATTATTCAATAATGGCTTTAATTCAATTGGAAAAAGGAATTGTTGAGCAACCTGATATGGATACTAATGAGGCTGTTGAGTTGTATGATAAACATGTTGCTGTTACAAAACAATTAATGGAAAATAAAAATCACGATTATGGTGAAGCTTGGCGAGATATGCGTGTAAGTTCTTTGACGGATTTAATTTTACAAAAATTGTTAAGAGTAAAGCAAATTGAAGATAATAGTGGTAAAACAATTGTTTCAGAAGGGATTGATGCAAATTATCAAGACATGGCTAATTATGCGATTTTTGCTTTAATTCATATAAAAGAATCAGAATAACATGAAAGTACTAGTTCAAATTTCACGACTTTTAGTAGCGGTTACATTTATTTTTTCAGGATTTGTAAAATTGGTTGACCCTTTAGGTTCTGCTTATAAATTTCAAGAATATTTTGGGGTTGATGTGTTAAATATGGAATTCTTAATTCCGTATGCATTGCCATTCTCAATAGTTCTAATCCTTGCTGAAATAACTTTAGGTGTTCTATTATTGGTGGGGTATTTACCAAAGTTAACTACTTGGAGTTTGTTGGGTATGATACTTGTGTTTTTATTTTTAACGTGGTATTCGGCTTATTATGATAAGGTTACAGATTGTGGTTGCTTTGGTGATGCTGTTAAGTTATCTTCATGGGATACGTTTTATAAAAATATTATTTTAGTAATTTTAATAGTAGTATTAGTTGTGAAAGCAACAAAAATTCAACCTTTATTTAATTTGAATTTTGCAAAATGGACCTCATTTTTATCTTTCTTTTTCTTTCTATTTATCACCTATCATGTGCTGGTGCATTTACCAATTATTGATTTTAGACCTTATGCAATAGGTAAAAATATTTCTGAAGGGATGGAATATATTGGAGATGAAGATCCGCCAATACATGATTTCTTCTTAGAATCTGTAGAAGGTGAAGATTTAACCGCGTTTGTTTTATCTGAAGAAAATGTACTGTTAGTTGTAGCCTATAATTTAAGTAAAAGTGATTCTCAAGGATTTTTGAAAATTAAAAAATTAACAGATATTGCAATTGAAAAAGGGTACACTGTATACACGCTAACTTCTTCAATGAATGAAGAGTATGATGTAATAAAAAACGAATTCAATTTAAATGTAGAAATGTTGTTTTGTGATGAAACCACATTAAAAACAATTATTAGAGCAAATCCAGGAATACTTACATTGCAAAATGGTACAGTAACAGGAAAGTGGAGTTGGATTGATTCGGATTCTGTAAATTTATAATACAATGAAACAAGCTTTATTAGTTTTTGTGGGTGGAGGTTTTGGTAGTGTTGCTAGATACTTTGTAGGGAGGTGGCTTAATAATATTGAAAACGCTGTTCCATACGGAACTATGTTGTCTAATGTGTTAGGAAGTTTGTTAATTGGTGTTGTTTTAGGCTATTTGGGTAGAACAGGAAATATGTCTCAAAGTCAATCCTTATTGCTAGCTACAGGTTTCTGCGGAGGTTTTACTACTTTTTCAACTTTTGCTTATGAAAATCACTTACTAATTAAAAATGGTGACTACTTTAGTTTTTTACCATATACATTGCTATCGTTACTTTTAGGATTTTCGGCTGTTTTTTTAGGTTTATACCTCTCTAAGCTTATATAAATTACTTTTTTAAACTTTATTAAGTTACCAATAACCACTTTTTATAAAATAAAAAGTGGTTATTGGTATGTATACCCCTTAAAATTTGGGGTATAAACTCACAAATTCTTCAATTTTATAAATTTCACACTGTTTACATAGGGGTGGAATATTTAAAAATACACTTTTAAACTTGTAATACTATTAAAAATATAGGGTGTAAACTAATAAAAGTGTAAAAATAATACTTTATACCCTAAAAAATTAGGGGGTAAGAAAGTATATTTATATTTTTGACCCGAAATCAATTATAAAAATCACTTTATTATGAAGAAAATTGAAGCAATTATTCGAAAATCAAAATTTGATGAAGTAAAGGAAGCTTTGCATCAAATTGAAGTCAACTTTTTTAGTTACTGGGATGTAACGGGAGTTGGAAATGAAAAACAAGGCCATGTATATAGAGGAGTTAGTTACAGTACTTCAGATATTCAGCGTAGATTTTTATCAATTGTAGTTTCTGATCCATTTTTGGAAATCACAATTGATGCAATTTTAAAAGCATCTGCGACTGGAAATGTAGGAGATGGAAAAATATTTGTTTCTGAAGTAATAGAGTCTTACAGAATAAGAACTGGTGAAAAAGGAACTGACTCAATAAATTAAAAAAACAACAACTAACTATTATATTATGGAGAACACATTATTTACAGTAAACAATGTTTGGATGATGATTTGTACGGCATTGGTATTTTTTATGCACTTAGGATTTTCATTGTTAGAAATTGGATTGACAAGACAAAAAAACACAATAAACATATTATTTAAAAACGTATTTATTATTTCAATAGGAATGATATTGTATGCATTAGTTGGTTTCAACTTAATGTATCCAGGGTCATTTATAGCAGGAGTAGTTCCTGATTATTTTATTGATTTATTTGGATTATCACTTCCAGAAAATGGGTTAACTGCTGAATACGCAGATGGAGGTTATACGTATTGGACCGACTTTTTGTTTCAAGGAATGTTTGCAGCAACAGCGGCAACAATAGTTTCTGGAGCAGTTGCTGAAAGAATAAAATTAGGCGCATTTATGATTTTTACAATTATTTATGTTGGATTTGTTTATCCAATAACAGGTTCTTGGAAATGGGGAACAGGTTGGTTAGATGAACTGGGGTTTTATGACTTTGCAGGATCAACATTAGTACATTCAGTAGGAGGATGGGCAGCATTGGTAGCAGTTTGGTTACTAGGTGCAAGAATTGGGAAATTTAAAAAAGATGGCTCTTTAGGTGTTATACCAGGACATAATATTCCTTTAGCAACAGCAGGTGTATTTATTTTATGGTTAGGCTGGTTTGGATTTAATGGAGGTTCTGTACTTTCTGCAGATCCTGGAGTGACATCATTAGTATTGGTGACTACATGTTTAGCTGCAGCAACAGGTGGGTTATCGGCATTTTTATTCTCACTATTAAAATATAAACAATACGATTTATCTATGTTTTTAAATGGTATTCTTGGTGGGTTAGTAGGTATTACTGCAGGTGCTGATGTTATGAGCGTAACAGATTCTATTCTTATAGGAGCGATAGCAGGTTGCTTAATTGTGTTAGGAGTAGCACTAATTGACAAATTAAAATTAGATGATCCAGTTGGAGCAATTGCAGTTCATTTAATTTGTGGAGTTTGGGGAACTTTAGCAGTTGGTATTTTTGGAGATTTAGCAGGTTGGACTCAATTAGGATATCAAGCTATTGGAGTAGTTGCAGTTGGCGTATTTTGTACAATTTCTGCATATGCCATTATAAAAACGTTAAAAGTAACAGTGGGTATTAGAGTTTCAAAAGAAGAAGAACAAGAAGGCTTAGATATTCACGAACACGGTATGGATGCTTATCCAGATTTTCGTTTAAATCAACACTAATTAGCACATATTAATTGGTGGTTACACAGGTATCCACCAATTTAAATTCCAATTATTTTAAAAAATTAATTAAGTGAATTTTCACTTAGCAGGACAATTATTGTCAAAAATTATTTACAATTAAACTATTAATTTATGAAAACAATTAAAAGAACAGTATTAGTATTGATAACAGTTTTATCAATTGGTACAATTAACGCACAAGAAGAAACGAAGGCTTCATTTGATATTGGAGTAGATTTTGCAAGTAGGTATGTATGGAGAGGTTTAGAATTTTCTGATTCTCCTGCTATGCAGCCATATGCTGAATATACTTCAGGGAATTTCACATTAGGAGCTTGGGCTTCATATGAAACAGGAGGACAAGTAGTTGGTCAGGAATTTGATTTTTATGCAGGATACTCATTCGGAGCTGTATCTATAGGGTTTACAGATTACGCATTTCCTGTTGATGGAATCTCTGATGGATATTTTCAAATAAAAAACCACGTAGGTGAAGCAACTATTAGCTTTGATGGTGTAGAAAAATTCCCACTATCTTTAATGTTAGGTGTAAATGTATATAATGATGATGCAAATTCAGTATATACAGAAATTGGATATCCATTTACAATTGGTGAAACAGCATTAAGTGCTTTTGTAGGTGCTGGTAACGAAATTTACAGTATAGATGGTGATTTTGCAGTGACTAATTTTGGTATTTCAGCAGGAAAAGATATTAAAATGACTGATTCATTTAGTTTAGGTGTTTCAGCATCAGCAATTTTTAATCCTGATACGGAAGATGCTTACTTGGTATTCTTAATATCACTATAAAAAATAACTCATAATTAGTTAGAATAGCCTATTCAGAAAATTTCTGAATAGGCTATTTAATTTTCAATGATGCTCACCAAAGGCCTTTACGCCAGCAGGAATTTCAATTTTTAAATTATTCTCTTTAGGTGGAATTGGGCAAGAGTATTTACTATTATAAGCACAGTACGGATTGTATGCTTTGTTAAAATCAATTATAATTTTATTGCTACCTTCAGTAGGAAGTTTTAAATCAATAAACCGTCCACCGCCATAACTGTTATTTCCATTTGTAAGATCATTAAAGGGTAAAAATAAATAATCTTCATATTCTAAATTTGACATTAATCCCTGACTTTGATAAATACTTAACTCAAATTTTTGACCATCTAAAGTAGCATGTGCAATACCGTATTTTCTATATAATGGCAGTCTATCTGTTGTTGTTTGCATTTCAAAAATAGGAGCATTTGGTGTTAATTCAAGTTTGGCTTCAACGCTATACTTTCCATCAATTTTAAAAAACGCTAATGCTTTAAATGATTTCAAATCTTCTTTTGTTAAAGGAGATGTTGAAGTATCACTATAATGTTTGTTTAATTCGTATTGTACTAATTTAATTTCGTCTTCATAGGAGGTTTTTTGAGCAGTACAATTGCTAAAAATGATACTAATTGTTAAAGTAAAAAGTAATTGTTTCATGGTTGTATTGTTAGATTTTCAAAAGTACTAAATATTATTAGTTTGATAAAAAAATGTTGTTTATTGAATTTATTTTGTAGTTTTGACAAAAATATAAGGAAATTTTATGAATAATTGTAAGCAATATAATACCGTAATTAAGTGGTTTTTAAAAGACTACCGGGATATGTATATGTTATAATTATTCAAGAATAAATAATATCAATTCATTTTAAACCCGGCTTTTAGCCGGGTTTTTTAATTTTACACTATGGTAAAAAAAGCAATAAATAGTTACCACGAATCATTTAAAGGGTTGTCAAAAGAAGTTTGGTGGTTGGCTTTAATTACATTTATAAATAGAGCAGGTACTATGGTGCTACCTTTCTTGTCGTTGTATTTAACAGAAGATTTAAATTTAACTTTAAGTCAGGTAGGTTGGGTTATGACAAGCTTTGGTGTTGGCTCATTATTGGGTTCATGGTTAGGAGGAAAGTTGACCGATAAAGTTGGGTTTTATAAAGTAATGTTTTGGAGTTTGTTGTTAACTGGGTTTATGTTTATTGGTTTGCAATATGTATCTACGTTTGCAGGTTTTGCAATTGGTATATTTTTAACAATGACCATTGCAGATACGTTTAGACCTGCAATGTTTGTATCGTTAAAAGCATATAGTAAACCTGAAAATCAAACAAGGTCTTTAACTTTAATACGTTTAGCAATAAATTTAGGATTTTCATTTGGCCCGTTTTTAGGCGGTCTTATTATTACCTCTTTAAATTATTCAGGTCTTTTTTGGGTTGATGGAATTACATGTATTTCTGCAATTATATTGATGAGGGTTGTTTTAAAACAAAAAGAATTTCGTCCTAAGAAAATAGAAAGTGTTACAGAGAATAATGTAACATCTATTTTTAAAGATAAACCTTATTGGATTTTTTTGGCAGTCGTTTTTTTAATGGGCTTTGTGTTCTTACAATTATTTACTACAATGCCACTGTATTACAAAGAAGTTCATGCATTAAATGAAATTGAAATTGGGTTGATAATGGCACTTAACGGTTTTTTAATTTTTCTGTTTGAAATGCCATTAATTCATTACATAGAAAAAAAATTATTAGATAAGTTTAAAATTATTAGTTGGAGTTTGGTATTGTTTGCGTTAAGTTTTTTAATATTAAATGTATCAGCTTGGATTGGTGTTTTAATAATAGGCATGTTATTTATTACTCTTGGCGAAATGTTGGCATTTCCATTTACAAACAGTTTTGCAATGAATAGAGCTCCATCTGGAAAAGAAGGGCTTTATTTAGCATCTTATGCTATGGCTTTTTCGTTTGCGCATATTTTTAGTGCAAAAACAGGAATGGAAATGATTGCTAGGTTTGGTTTTGAATTTAACTGGTATTTAATGGGAGGTTTAGGGTTTTTAGCAGTAGTATTAATGTGGTGGTTAAGGAAATCTTTAGCAATGCAAAAAGAAATTATATAAACTAAAAATGGCTTTCTAATTTTGCATGTAATTCTTTAAAGTAATCAAAAGAATGTAAGATGCGAGAGCCAAACCAGCTAAATAACTCACCGTCACCAAAAACAGTTACAGCTCTATTGGTGTACGAGCCAATTTCCATAGCGTGTTCGTCTTTGAAAGAAAAAGGTTCAGATGATAATATGATAACCTCAGGATCACCTTCGTGTCTAATTTTATGAATGTCTATTTTAGGGTAGCGGCTCATATTGTTGTAAATATTTTCAAACTTATTTAGTTTAAGAAGTTCGTTTATATAAGTTTTATTTCCAGCAACCATCCACGGATTTGCCCAAATAAAATAGGCTGCTTTTCTAGTGGGTTTGTCTTTTATAAAAGCTTTAAAATCGTTTAATTTAAAATTAATTTTTGCAATTAAATTAGCACTTTCAGTTCGTCTGTTTAAAAGTGTTCCTAAATCATTGATTAAATTAATTGAATCTTGAATTGTAGTTACATTGGAAAAATAGGTAGGCGCAATTTTTTCTAATTCAGGAAGGAAATCAAAAGAATTTTCTTCTTTGTTACATAAAATAAAATTTGGATTTAAGGCTTTATTTTTTTTAAAATCTACTTTTTTAGCACCTCCAACAATTGTTTTTGTTGATTTTAAATGATAGGGATGAACGCAAAACTTAGTAATACCAACCAACTCATTTTCTAAATCTAAATCACATAATAATTCGGTTTGAGATGGCACTAAAGAAATAATTCTTTTGGGTGTGTTTTTCAATGAAATTTCTCTTCCCAATTGATCTTTAATAATACTCATAATGTGTATGCAATAAATAAAGTGTAAAAATACTTAACTATGTTTAGATAAATAAATTTAGGGTTCCTATTTTTTTAAGGAACCAAAATTATTGTATTAGATTTAGTTGTTAGTTATAATTGAAAATAATTATTTTTAGAGGTGAAATTTAATTACATTTAATTTTCTAACTATCTTCTAAATGAAGCTTGAACTAATAAATATAATTCACACGTTAATTATATGGCAAAGTATACTTTTTGCTGCAATTTTATTTACTCCAAAGTATAATAAGAAGAGAGAAAATAAATTTTTAGCATTATTATTACTAACATTAGGAATTCATTTTAGCTATAATATACTTTTAACAAATCAGCTATTTCTCAATATTTTACCTAAATATAGTTGTAGCTATGGTTTTTTATATGGACCATTCCTATTTCTATATGTACAATTTCACTTTCGTAAGGGGTTGAAATTTAATCGTTTACATTTTTTGCATTTTATACCATTTATTGCTGTCATTTTTTCAACCTTAATAGGTTTTAGAATATGCTCTATAGCAATGTATTTGATTTTGCCAGTTATGTTGATATACTGTTTGCTTAGTTTTTGGGAAATTACACACTACAAAAAGGTAAACCTACAAGTTTCTTCAAATTTTAATACGACTGAAACTAAATGGATTCAATTATTATTAATAGTTCAATTAATAATATTATTTCTAAACTTTTTACACTTTCAATTTAATGAATTAACCCTTTTAGGTTTTAGTTTTACAATTGAGTCAATAGTACAATTTGGGCTGTTAATACTTGTTAACATTATGATATATCAAGGGTTGAAAAACCCTCATTATTTTCAGAAAATATCAAAAACAGATCTTGAAATTTATGAAATTAACAAAACAAATGAAAAAATAGATATTGAAACACTAAAACCTATTTCTATAGAACTGAAAAAATATATGAAGGATTATAAGCCCTTTTTAAACCCTGAATTAAACCTTAATGTATTGGCTGAAAACTTAACGGTTCATCCTAAGACACTTTCGCAAACTATCAATCAAATTATTGGTAGTAATTTTTCTGAATACATTAATTCATACCGAATAGAGGAGGCTAAATTATTATTTCAAAAAACAAAGGATAAAAACTTAACTATAATGGAAGTAATGTATGAAGTTGGTTTTAACTCAAGATCTGTATTTAACACTGCCTTTAAAAATAAAACAGGTAAAACGCCTTCTCAATTTAAAGTAGAAAAATAAATCTACTAAATGTGTTCTAATTTCGGAATCCGAACATAAAGTAATAAATGCCTTTCTAAATTTGTACTGTTATTAATTTTAAAACAATGCAAATGAAACAACAAATAAATACTACAAATAGACTCAGTATTATATTAATACTTGTCTTAATTTCCTCTTCTATTTTATTTTCACAAAATGATAATTCATTAGAAATAAAGTGGGATACTTGGGGAGTGCCACACATTACAGGAAACAATAATGCAGATATGTATTACGGTTTTGGATGGGCGCAAATGAAAGCACATGGAAACCTTATTTTAAAATCGTATGGTAAATCTAGAGGTAAAGCAGCCGAATATTGGGGAGGAGACCAAAATTTACAAAGTGATTTAAAAACAATAAAATTAAATGTGCCTCAAAGAGCTCAAGAATGGTACAATGTTCAAAATGACGAAATAAAAACACTCCTTTCTTCTTTTGTTGCTGGTATGAATGCGTATTGCAAGGCACATGGAGATAAACTAAATGATGATTTAAAAGTTGTATTACCGATAAAAAATACAGATCCTTTAGCGAAACTTCAAATAAGTTATCATTTAATGGTAGGCGCCTTTGCAATGCAACCGCAAGCTGCACAATGGAAAACAGCAGGCTCTAATGCTTGGGCTATAGCCCCTTCAAAATCTGAAAGTGGAAACTCACTTTTACTTACACAACCACATCCACCTTGGTTTGATGACTATTTATTTTTTGAGGCTCATTTACAAAGTAAAGAGTTAAATATTTATGGAATAACAATGATTGGAAGTCCTGTAATTGCTATGGGATTCAATGATAATTTAGGTTGGGCACTGACTTTCAATCAGGCTGATACTATGGATTTAATTGAATTGCAAATAAAAGGAAACTCTTATTTATCAGATAACAAATGGATACCATTAGATATTAAAAAAGAAACTATTACTATAAAAAATGGTGATGATTTATCCTATAAGACAGTGGAGGTTAAAGAATCTAAATATGGTTATATTATTGAAGAAAAAGAAGGCAAAGCTTTAGCGTTAAGACTTTCAGGATTAGATAGACCTTTTTTTACTGAACAATTTGTAAATATGGCTAAAGCTTCCAATTTAAGCGAATTTCAAGCCGCTATGAAAATGCTTCAGTTGCCATTACAAAATGTTATTTATGCTGATAGACATGGAGAGATTTTCTATTTATATAATGGAATAATTCCGAAGCGACCAAATGGAAATTTACAAGATTGGACAGCCATAATTTCAGCAACAAAACCAGGAGCTATTGTGAAAGATTATGTGAGTTATGAAGATTTACCTAAATTTAAAAACCCAAAATCAGGATTTGTAGCAAACTCAAATAATGGTCCTTGGACTAGCACTTATCCATTTATAAAAGAACCTCAAAATTATCCTGCATATATTGCAAATAAACCGTTTCAGAATTTTAATTACAGAAGTTCAAGGTCTATTAAAATGATTTTAGGTGAAGAAAAATTAAGTTTTAAGGAACTTGTTGATTTACAATCTTCAACACATTCAGAACTAGCTGATAGATCTGTAGATGAATTGGTTAGCTTTGGTTTACAAGCATCAGACTCACTTCTAAGAGAAGCGGCAATTGTATTAAAAAATTGGGATAGAAAATTAGACCCAAAAAGTCAAGGTGCTGTACTTTTCGTAAATTGGTATCATGCTACAAAAAATATGAAAGCTTTTGAGAATGAATTTTCTAAAAAGGATGCTTTGAATACTCCTAACACATTAACAATAGCAGCTAAAAAAATGTTTTTATCAGCAGCTCAACAAACAAAAGGAAAATATGGAAGTTTAGATATTGCTTGGGGTGAAGTTTATGAAATGAATTATGCAAATAAAAAAGTTAAAGGAGGATTAGGTTTAAGTGAGTTGGGTAGTTTTAATGCAGGTTTTTATAGACCAATGTCTAGAACTAATTACACGTTACTTGGTGGCTCAGCATATACATCAATAGTTGAGTTTGGGTCTAAGATTAAATCAAAAGGAATTTTAAGCTATGGAAATGCATCACAAGAAGGATCACCGTTTAAAGGAGATCAGTTACAGCTACTAGCTGATAGAAAATTAAGAAATATTTGGTTTTACCAAAGTGAGATTGATGAGCATATATTTGAGAAAGAAAATTTAAAGCGATAAAATTTTGGTTTGTGTATTAATTAAGAAATAGTGTACTCAAGCACACTATTTCTTTTAAAAAAATTATACAAAATTAGTTTTGATAAAAATTAAATAAGTAATTGAATAATAGTGAAATACATATTCAAAATAGGTTTTTTTAGAAAATTTAATAAATAAATAAAGATGAGAATTTTAAATATTTTATGGATTTTATTTTTGATGTTTACCTTTAATAGTTACGCTCAAAAGGAAACAAGTCTTAACAAGAAGCAATGGATAGAAGACATTGATTTTCTAGTTGAAAAAGCACAACAAATTGTACCAGATTTTAATTCAAAAGTCGATAAAATAGAGTTCTTAAATCGTGTAGAACAATTAAAACAGAATTTAGAAACTAAATCTTTTGAGGAGATTATTTTCGGTATGCAATACTTATTAAATTCTATAGAAGATGAGGGCTGTAATATAATACCATTTCAAAAAAAAATAGACATTAAAGTATTACCAATTAAAAATTACTGGTTCGCTGATGGACTTTTTATTTGTGATGTATCTGAAGATTATAAAAATTTAAAAGGTGAGCAAATCATAAAAATAAATGAGACTGAAGTTCATGAAGTTTATACAAAACTAGCGGACTATTTAAACGCAGATAACGAGTATTATAAAAAATACATATTTTCAGCTTACAGTATGATGCCGTCATTATTAATGGCCATAGGAATTGGGAATTCAACTACTGAAATTCACCTTCAATTTGCTTCGGGGAAGGAAGCTATTTTAAAAGCTGAAAGCATTACTGAATATGTAAAATTAGATAGACAATTACCCAATGATGAACATTTTTTATCAACCAACACAAGTCATAAAACTAAAAATTATTGGTTTGAATATGTGCTAAATACTAAAACACTTTTTATTCAACTTCAGAAAATAGCAAATAATGATAGTGGAACTTCATTTTCATCTTTTATTGATATTATTGAAACAGAGATCAAAAAAGGCAAAATAAATAAAATTATTATAGATGTAAGATATGGAGGTGGCGGAAACGGATTTAAACTGAAAGCATTTACAGATTTATTACGAGATTCAGAAACCATAAATAAGAAAGGTAATTTGTTTGTGCTAACAAGTAATGCTACACGAGGTACTTTATTAGAACTTGTATCAATTCTATCTCTAAATACAAAAGCCATTATTGTTGGCGAACCTACGGGAGAGGGACCGAATACGGTAGGAGATACTAAGTATATCAAACTGCCAAACTCTGGTTTAAGCATTTCTCTAACACATGTGTTTTGGCCTACAAGTTGGAATTCGGATAATAGAAAAACGATTAACCCTGATGTGACTATTGTGTATAATTTTAAACAACATACCGAAAGACAAGACCCTTGGATAGATGCTGCTTTAAATTTTAAAAGCAAAATAGATACTAATAAGTATATTGATAAAGAACTTTCAAATAAACTTATAGGATCTTATAAGATTGAAGGTAGGAAGGTATCAATTAAAAGAGAAAAAGGAAAGCTATTTATGTCTATGAATAGAAAAATGAAAAGTTTTTTTGAGATTAAAACGGAGTTGTATTTTTATTCTGAAGGAAAATTGGCTACAGACATAAAAGATGTGTTTGTAAATTATTCAAAGAACTTAAATAATAAAGTAGATGTAACAATTAACTGGAAAGGAAGTCTTTTAAAATAGTAGTAAACAGTTGTGACTTTAGGTGAAATTGAAGTAAAAATCAAAATATGATAAGAATAAAAGAAATAATAGTTAATAATCTGAGTGGGAAAAAAGTGTTATTGCTTTTTAGTCTTACCAACCTTGTATATGCAATTATGTTATTGGTTACTATTCCAAAAACAATGGCTTTTTCTAATGGATTGAAGTTGTTAGATATGATGCCAACAGGATACAATTCAGAATATATAAAAATACTCTTTGAAACTTTAGGAGAAAAAGGACGTGGGGTTTATCTATTAAGTCAAATTCCAGTTGATATGATTTACCCTTTTCTTTTTGCAATTAGTTATTGTTTGTTGTTTGCCTACTTTCTTAAAAAATTAAATAAATTAAATACTGCTTTTTTCTACCTGTGTTTTTTACCATTAATTGCTGGAATGGCAGATTATTTAGAAAATTTTGGAATTATAATGATGCTTAATAACTATCCTAATTTATCATCAATTATAATGTTGGTAACAAGTGTGTTTTCAATTGTGAAGAGTATGGCAACAACCATCTACTTTATAGCTCTAATTATTGTGTTGGTTTTATTTGGAATTAGAAGAGAACTTGCAACAAGAAGTGTATAATTAGATAAGGGTTCTATTTCTTTTATTGAAGTAAACCCCTATTTAGT
>CAYPNJ010000021.1:0-24756 GCA_964412305.1 uncultured Lutibacter sp.
GTATTGTAGATAAAATATTTACACGTGTTGGCGCTAGTGATAATATTTCTATGGGCGAATCAACTTTTATGGTTGAAATGAACGAAACAGCAAGTATCTTAAATAATATTTCAGATAGGAGTTTGGTGTTATTAGATGAAATTGGACGTGGAACAAGTACCTATGATGGTATTTCAATTGCCTGGGCAATTGCCGAATATTTACACGAACATCCTTCAAAAGCAAAAACATTATTTGCCACACATTACCACGAGTTAAATGATATGACCAATACTTTTGAACGTGTTAAAAACTTCAATGTTTCAGTAAAAGAATTGAAAGATAAAGTTATTTTCTTACGAAAATTAGTCCCTGGAGGAAGCGAGCATAGTTTTGGAATTTACGTAGCTAAATTAGCAGGTATGCCAACAGCTGTAGTTCATAGAGCAAGTAAAATGCTAAAACAACTAGAGAAAAATCATACAAATACTGATGTAAAAGAAACTTTAAAAAATGCAGCTGAAAATGATTTACAGTTAAGTTTTTTTAAATTAGACGACCCTTTGTTAGAAGATCTAAAAGAAGAAATTTTAACTATCAATATAGATGCACTTACACCTATTGAAGCTTTAATGAAATTGAATGAGATTAAAAGAATGCTAACCCCTAAAAAATGACAAACAATTTAGAACAAGGTTTTTTTGGAATTGGGATTCAAAATGGTAAAACCCCGGAAAATTTGGGTGTTTTATGGCGGTCTGCTCAAAATATGGGTGCTAGTTTTATTTTTACTATTGGAAATAGGTACGCAAAACAAGCTTGCGACACCCATAAAGCAACTGGTACAATGCCTTATTTTCATTACGATACATTTGATGATTTTTATAAAAACTTACGTAAAGGAGCTATGCTTGTTGGAGTTGAATTAGATGAAAAAGCAGTTGCCTTAGAAACTTTTAAACACCCTAGAAGATGTGTGTATTTATTAGGTGCTGAAGACCACGACTTATCAAAAGCTGCGATAGGAAAATCGCATTTCTTGGTAAAATTTAAATCCGTTTTTAGTTTAAATGTTTCTGTTGCTGGAAGTATTGTAATGTATGATAGGCAAGCTAAAATGGAATAGTTTTTGATACTTGCTTTTTATTGATTATTTTTAAAGGGTCAAGAATTACTATGAAAAAAATTACACTTCTTATATTTCTATTATCATTTTTACTTTCTTTCTCTCAATCAACTATTGAAGGTTTTATTTTAGATAAAGAAACAGAAACTTCGCTGCCGTATGCAACTATAAAAATTATAAGTAACAATACTTATTATACCATTACAAATGAAGATGGTAAATTTGAAATTCATGATAGGTTTGCTTTAGATTCTATAGAAATTAGGTTTGTTGGGTTTGAAACTAAAAAAGTAGCCGCATCTTATTTTAAAGAACAATCCAAATTATATTTAACGCCAAATACATTTCTTTTAAATCAAGTTTTAGTTGTTGCAAAAAAGGATAAAAACTATACCTATAAGCTACTAAATAGTTTAATTCAAAAGTATCGAAAAAAACAACTAATAACTAAAAGCAAAGCATTTCTTACGTTAACCTCATCGGCAAGAGGTGTCCCAATTGAGACTATTGA
The DNA here is from genome assembly GCA_964412305.1 of uncultured Lutibacter sp. Taxonomy (GTDB): domain Bacteria; phylum Bacteroidota; class Bacteroidia; order Flavobacteriales; family Flavobacteriaceae; genus Lutibacter. The sequence goes on from CAYPNJ010000021.1 coordinate 1,617, forward strand.
AGGGTTTTATAATAGTGAACAAAGTTTATCAAAAGGAATTGTAAATTTAAAATTAAAAAGTGGTCGTTTTGGTCAAAATGCAACTTTTCCGTTTTATAGTTTAAACAATACCGATATTTTAAAAGACTTCCAATTATTTAAAAAATCTAAGCAAATACTGCCTTTATATCCTGGTAATTTATCTTTAGGAGCAATTAAAGCAAAATATAAAGTTAAAATTGATGAATGTGCTTCTTGTGACTTTGAAGATATCTCTATTTCGTTTGTACCTAAAAGAGCAAATGGACGCTTATTATCTGGAACAATCATTTTCAACAAAGAAAAATTAACTATTAAAAAAATAATAGTACGTGGTGAAAATTTAATAACCGAGGGGCTGTCATCTATTATTGAAGATGATACAGTTACACCAAAGAGTATTCAACTAAACATTAATTTTAATCCACATGATTATGATAAAATTCAATCATTAGATTTTGAGTTTACTATGAACTATCGTTCTAAAAATAATTTTGAAATTATTACATCACACTCTCTTCTCTATTTTTATGATTATAACACTTCTTTTAATGTGCCCTATTTTACCAATAATATACACTTTAATAATGATTATGATAAAATTAGAGCATTACAAGCCTCCGAAGAATTTTGGAATTTAAACTATCAATTTCCGAAGAGTTATAAAGAGAAAATGTCTATAGATTTTTTAAAAAAATATGGCTATCTAATCAATTATAACACAACGATACCTTCCGGTTATTTACAATACATACGCCCTTCAATAATTGCTTGGCAAGAAAACAAGCCGCTAAAATGGCAAGACATTAAGCTGAGTTTATTAAAAGAAGAAGAGAGAACAATCGATCACAAAGCTTACAAACAAGGTGCTACAAAGGCTGTTGATAAAGAGGCTTTTTCTATATCAGAAATCAAACAAAAACCTAACAAATCTGAAATTGATGAACAATTGAATTTTAGCTTTCTGCTAGATGTTTACACAAATAAGTTAGGTGAAAAACAATTCAGCACTAAAACGTTGTTTGATAGAAACTCCTCTTTTTGTTCTTACAATCGTATCAATCATAAATTAATGTACATCAATCTAATTTTTGATGTTTATGAAATTTATACCCGAGAATTAAAAGTAGCACTTTCTAAAAGTAGTTCTTTTGAAGATGCTAAAATTTTATGTGAACAAAAATTTAATGAAGCTACTTTAACTGTTAAAAAAATGACTGCTGACACCAATAAAGGCACAAGTTTTCAAAACTTAATCAGGTGGTCTGAGAAAGTAAAACAAAAGCTAAAAAACAGTAAGTAGAACCTCTAAAATGTAACTTATCATGAACAATATAAAGTCCGTATTATTTTTAGTGTTTGTTTTTAAATTTTTTGTTGTTATTTCTCAACAAAGCATAACTACAACTATCATTAATCCACTTCAAAAAGATGCTTTATTTAAAGAAAAGGTTTTTGTTCACCTTAATAAAAGTACTTATTTCACAAATGAGAATATTTGGTTTACAGCATATGTAGCTGAAGACAAAAGTAATTACCCATCTCCCTTTACTACTAATTTACACATTAATTTATTAGATGAGAACGGTAAAATAATTGAAAGTAAAACTATTTTTATACGTGATGGTGTTGGTGTTGGAGATTTTTCAATAAAGCCAACGTATACTTCAGGTAACTATTTTATACAAGGTTTTACTAACTATATGCGAAATTTTGGTGAAGGAAATGTATTTATTCAAGAAATTGAAATTATAAATCCTTCCGAGAAACAACGTATAAATAGCACTGATGGAATTGCTAATTACGACATTCAAGTATTTCCCGAAAGTGGCTACTTATTAGAAGGTGTAGAAAATGTTATTGGAATTAAAGCGTTAATTAATAATACGGGTTTAACTTTTACTGGAAAAATTATAACTGCTAAAGAAGAAGAAATTACAAATTTTACAGGAAATAAATTTGGGATGAGTAAGTGTAGTTTTACCCCGTATAAAAGAGAAACATACACTGCCATAATTTCGATTAATAATACAATTCAAAAAATAAATTTACCAAAGGCAAAAGAAATTGGAGTTATATTTACAATAGATAACACAACAGTTAGTGGTGATTTAAAGCTCGTACTCAAAACAAATAAAGCTTCTTTACCTTTATTAAGAAACGATTCATTAGCATTGCTTTTCTATCGAAATAATACTATAAGTGAAGCTGTGACACTCACGTTAAAAAATAGTAATGAAACGCAACAAGAGTTATTTTTTGATAAAAATAAAATGTTACATGGCGTAAACATCGTTACTTTATTTAAAAATTCTCAACCAATTGCTGAACGAAAATTTTTTGTGAATAAGCAAGAAAAACAAACAGCTATTTTAATAGATGAACTTGCAACTGAAAATGACTCTACTAGTTTTAAAATTAGAACAATCAATTCTTCATTTGATCCAGTTAGTACTCAATTAAGTTTATCTGTATTACCAAAGGAGTCAAAATCGTTTCACGAAAATCAAACTATTAAAAGTGCTTTTTTACTAACACCATACGTTAAAGGCAACATTGAAAACCCTGCTTATTATTTTAAAAATGGTAGTGTTAAAGAAACAGAATATTTAGATTTATTATTATTAAATCAAGGTTGGAGTACTTATTCTTTGGAAGAAAAAATTAAAAAGGTTAACCCTAAAAAAATAGTTAATTTTGAAAGTGGTTTTGACGTAAAAGGAAGCATAAAAAAAATTAAAAAAGGGTATGATATTGGAATGTTATCAAAAGAAAATAGGCTAGTTGATTTTAGTAAACTTGATGAAAAAAAAGAATTCTCGTTTAAAAATGTATATGCTTATAAAGGTGATAACGTAAAAATTGCTTTAATTAAGAAAGGAGAACCTATAGTAAAACCTACTCAAATTAGTTTTATTAATGACAAACCAGAAACAAAAAATTACAAGTCTCTTATTGCTAATTATATAAAACCAGACTATGTAGTTCGTAATAACTTAATAGCAACTTCAGAAGACTTAACTGTAAACAATTATAAATTATACCCTAATATTGAAGTGCTAGACCAAATAATACTTAAAACTGTTGTTTCAAAAAAGGAGAAAACTTTTTTTGATAAAGAAAATGAACTAGCACATAATCATACTATAATTGCTTCAAGTTTTTATCAAAATAGAAAAGTAACAGAGCGTATGGAAACAACATTTCAAACAGTATTTGAATACTTTACCTCTTTAGGTTATATAAAGCAGACTTATGCAGGAGGTTATTTTATTTCTCTTAGAAATGCACGTGTAACATTTGTGGGTAAAAACATGAATCCAGATAATACATATCCCCCTAAAATATATTTAGACAATACAAGTTTAAACCGTGATGGTGATATTGAAATGTTAAAGGAATTAAGTATGAAAGGTATTGATGAAATTTTAATCAATAAATCTGGTGCAGGTGGTGGTATTGATGGTACTGGTGGAATTATTAAAATTTATCGCAAAAAAGGAAATCATCAATATTTTGAAGAGGCTAGTGAAAATTTATACGAAGAACTTATACTACTTACAGGGTTTGATAGCGCAACTAATTATTACAAACCCCAATACAATATGTATACAAAGGAAGCTTATAATTGGTCTGAAATAGCTTGGGAAAACAAGCTACAAACCAATGAAAATGGGGAAGTGATTATTAAAATTCCAACCAATGAGTTTTCTAATGAATATCAATTTATAATTAATGGGTTTTCAGAAAATGGTTTACTTTTTAATACCAACTACAAAACAAGTTTAGATGATTTTTAACACTCAATGTTTATTTCAAAACAATTTCTAATACTATTTTTAACTATCTTTGCAATCTAAATAATTTATCATGTTTTTATTTATTAGCGGAGCTGAAATATTTGTAATACTACTTATTGTAGTGATGTTATTTGGTGCTGATAAACTTCCTGAAATTGCTCGTGGTTTGGGAAAAGGAATGCGGCAAATAAAAGATGCAACTAATGATATTAAGCGCGAAATAAAACATAGCGCCGAAAAAAATGATATTGATATTGATGTTGCTTCCAAGGTAAGAGATGAAATTAACAAAGCAAAAGGTACTTTTGATGATTTTAGTAGACCGGTTTCTAAAATAAAAGACACTATTATTGATGACATTACTGGACCCGTTAAAAGAAGTAAATAATTTTGGATCTTCTCAATTCAATTATTAATTACGATAAACAATTACTTCTTTTTTTACATTCAAAAGGTGCTATTACTTGGGATAGTTTTTGGATTTTTATTACAAATCCAACTTATTGGATTCCCTTATTTATTATTATTTATTTTTTAGGGTATAAAGCTTTGGGTGGTAAAAAAGCAAGTTTAATTGCTTTATTAACTGCTTTAAGTGGCGCAACTGCTTTGTTAATTGTTAACTGTATTAAAAACACAATTCAACGTATTAGACCTGTAAATGACACTTCAATAAACGAGGCTATTAGAATATTAATTGAACCACGTGATTTCAGTTTTGTGTCAGGACATTCAACTGTTTCTTTTACTATTGCTTTTGTTACTTTTTGGGTATTAAAAAAATACTATAAGTATCTATTTTTAATATTCTTATTCCCACTATTATTTGCTTACAGTAGAATTTATTTAGCAGCACATTTCCCTATTGATATAGTATTTGGGATGGTTCTTGGATATTTAATTGCACTTGTTTTCTATAAAATAATTCAATTACTCATCTTAAAAAAATAATCTTATTTCACCCTGCTAATTGTTAAACCATCTCTAATTGGCAATAAAACCGTTTCAATTCTAGAATCAGAATTTAATAGTTTATTGTAAGCCATTAGTGCTTTTGTATCAATATCTTTTGGATTTAAATTTTCAACAACCTTACCACTCCAAAGTACATTATCTGATAAGATTACACCTCCAGAGTTCATTTTATCAATTACTAAGTTAAAATAATTTACATAGTTTGATTTATCGGCATCAATAAAAACCAAATCAAATTTTTTGTCTATTGATGGAATAATATCAAGTGCATTTCCTATTAATTGTTTAATTTGATTTTTATATGTTGATTTCTCAAAATATTTTTTAGCAAAACTTTCTAACTCTTCATTTATATCAATAGTAATAAGTGTCCCTTTTTTTTGTATACCCTCGGCCAAGCACAATGCCGAATAACCCGTATAAGTGCCAATTTCTAAAATTGTTGTTGGATAAATTAACTTAGAAATCATTGATAATACACGGCCTTGAAATACACCACTTAACATACGTGGGTTTAAGATTTTTTGCCAAGTTTCTTTATGTAGTTGTTGTAAAAGTTCTGGCTCTTTTTGTGAATGGTTTACAACATATGTTTCTATGGCTTCAGGTAAAAAGTTCATTTTTTTTAATTTAAAGGTACAAAAAAAGGGACTTAAATTTAGTTCCTTTTTTTGTGTTTCGTTTATTATATGTGGTTATACTCGAGCTTTTATTTGAGTTTCTAGTTCTTGTTTTTCAACTTTAGAAAGACAATGATTTTCATTACTTTTTGCATCTTTATGAATTTCATAACACTTAGTCATTACTTGGTTTTGTTTAGAGTAAAGGCCACATTTTCTACATAAAAATAGGTGAAAATTCAATCTTATTTTATCCCATAAAGAAGCCTCACCATACTGGTTTTTATCGCAAATTTTTGTTGCTTCGTCGCAGCTTATTTTCATTTTTCTAACTTTAATTTTTAAACCAACTATCTTCCATACATTTTCTTAACTGAGTTCTGGCTCTATGGATGATTACCCAAAGATTTGACGAGGTTATTTCAAGCTCCTTACAAATTTCTTCAGTTTCAAATTGTTGTATTGTTTTCATTCTAAACACCATGGCATACTTTTCGGGTAGGTTGCCAATACATTTTTCTAGAGTATCATTTAACTCGTTATTTTCAATACCTTTTTCAATTTCATTATTCCAAGATGACGGAACTCGTTCTTCAATCCATTCTCCTTCTCTATCTCCTTCGGAATAAAAGTTCATTTTCACCTCAGCTTTGCCTTTTGCTGAATTTATTTTTCGGTAATAATCAATAATTTTTCTTTTTAAAATTGAGATTAGCCAAGTACGTTCGCTTGCTTTTCCTTGAAAATTATCTTTCGCTTTTAATGCCGCAAAAAAAGTATCTTGTACAATATCTTTTGCCAAATCTTGATTGTTAACTCTGCTTATTGTATAATTATACAGATAATCGGCATGAAGTTCAACCCATTTATTTGGGTTTAAAATATGTTTTTTTGTTGAAGACATTAATTTTTAATTACTTGAAGGCTAAAATAACTAAATATTTAGAATAATAATACTATAAATAATTTTATCATTCATTCACTTTACAATCTTGTTTTCGTCTTGTATCCACTAAATAAACAATTTCCCAATTTTCATTATTTTTAAAAAGTTGAAAAGAATTTACGCCGCAATGACTAAATTTAGTATTGAAATAAAACTCATACGGTGTCCAAACACTTGCAAGATTACCGTCAACTTTTATAGTAATCGATAACAATTTTTCTAGCCATATATCTTCTTCTTTTTTAGATATAACTGCAGCAAAAAAATCTTCTTTTATTTCGGTTTTTATAATACTATTCCCTTCTTTGTTTACATATATAGTTTGCATTTTAAGGGTTGTATTAATTGTTTTATTTATTATGGCTGTATCTCCCCTATGAAGTCCATCAAAAAAAGTATTTATCGTATTTTTTATTTTAAGCTCTATCATATTTTGTGAACTCACAAAATTAACAACTAATAAAAAGACTATAAATACTACGGTTTTCATTTTAGAATTATTTTTTATTTGCATATTTACCTATAAGACTAAAAAGTAATTTTTTATCTATTGGCTTTGTTAAGTAATCATCAAAACCTTTGCCTAATGCCTCTTTTTTATCAGATTCCATGGCAAAAGCAGAAAGTGCTATTATTGGTAAATTAGGCTTTTCCATTTTTATTGTTTTCATAGCTTCATTACCATCCATAATAGGCATTTTTATATCCATTAATACCATATCAATTTCTGGATTTTTCTGGGCTAATTCTATCGCTTTTTTACCATTCTCAGCCTCAATAATTTTAAAATTTGTTTTTGAAAATAATTCGTTAATATACATCCTATTATACTCCTCATCTTCGGCTACTAAAATTATTAATTCTTGATTTTTCACTTGAATGATTGGTTTTTGTTCTTCTATGACAGAAGTTATTAGTCGTGCTTTTGACTTCAGGTATGGTATGGTAAAGTAGATGGTGCTACCTTCACTACTTGACGTTAACCAAATAGTTCCTCCAAATAATTCTACAAACTTTTTTGAAATTGCTAACCCAAGTCCAGTTCCTTGAAGTTTCTTGTTTAAATCTTGATTGGCCTGAATAAACCTGTCAAAAATTTTCTCTTGAAGGGCTTCTTCAATTCCAACACCTGTATCCTTCACATAAAATTGAAGGTTGTTATTTATTAATTCATATCCGAATTCTATACTTCCTTTGTCAGTAAATTTAAATGCGTTGGATAAAAGGTTTGTTAATACTTGATTTAATTTTGTCTTATCAATTTCAATTACACTTGCATGATTGCCTAATCCTTTTACACAATGCAATTCTAAATTACTATCTTTCGCTTTATAAAATATATATATCTCATTCAATAATTTATTAATATTAACACTTTCATAATTTAATTCAACTACACCCGCTTCAATTTTAGATATATCTAAAATATCATTCACAATTGAAAGTAATTGTTTGCTGCTATTTATAACAACTTTTGCATATTTACTTCTCTCTTCATTAGATAAGTTTGGTTGAACAAATAGTTCTGAAAATCCAATAATACCATTCATTGGAGTTCTAATTTCATGGCTCATATTTGCTAAAAAAGATGATTTTAATCTGTCAGCTTCTTGTGCTTTTATCAAAGCATCTTTTAAATCGTTTTCAACTTTTTTACGTTGTATGGTAGTGCTAATTTGGTCTGCAACAAATTCTAATAATTGTACGTCATTTTCACTATATGCGTTTTCATCCGTATAACTTTGTACTACAATTGCTCCTAAAACTTCATTTTTAATTTTTAGAGGTACACCAACCCATACTTTAGACATTGTTCCTACAAAATCAACATCCCCTTTTTCAGCTAAAACTCTATGAGATTGAAGAGTTGCTTTTAGCGATTTTTTGGTTTTTACAACATAGCCTGTTAAAGTCCCTTTTGCTGGAAACTCTTGAATATTATCTTTATCATCAACATAAAAAGGAGTGCTAAACATGTTAGTTTCTTTATTGTATAATGCGATATAAAAATTACTGGTGTCTAGTATTTTATATAATTCATTTTTTATAAAGAAACCAAATTCTTTAAAATCACTAATTGTAAGGGCTGCTTTTGAGATATTGTATAATACATCTTCTAATTCTTCATTTTTCACTCTTTCGCTGATGTCTTTTACTACGACATGAATTGTTGGATTATTGTCTAAGTCATCAATTTTTGTAAGAGAAACTTCAGCGGGAAAGATTTTCCCGTTTTTATACAAGTGGTTCCATCTAAATCTATGGCTTCCTTTTTTTAAGGTAATGTTTATCATTTCTTCAGCTTTAATTGCTGAGTTTCTTCCGTCTTTTTGAGTCTCAGGTGAAATTTTTGAAGGGTGTATCCCTAATAATTCGATCTTGTTCTTATACCCAAGCATTTTTAAAGTAGCTTCATTACAATCTATAAATTTTCCATTTTTTAAAATAAAAACAGCATCAATAGATTTTTCGAAAATTGCTCTATATTTTTGTTCAGATTTTTCTATTATTTTTTTAGTTGAAACTCTTTCAGTTATATCATCTACTAATGATGCTACTCCAACAATATTCCCCTTTGCATCCTTTAAGGTAACGTTATACCAATCACATGTTATTATTTTTCCGCTTTTGGTTACATTAGTATTTGTGTTTCTATGACCTTCTTTTTTTTTGAATAACGTTGCGGTGACCTTTTTCATTTCTGAAGCCAAATATGAAGGTGTCAGCAAATCTTTTGTGTTTCTCCCTTTTGCTTCTTCAGCAGTATACCCAAATATTCTTTGAGCAGAATTATTCCATTCTAGTACATTAAAATCAACATCCCATATTATTGAAGCCAAAGGTGTGTTATTAAACTGGTCTTTTAAACGTTGATTACTTTCAAAAAATAAATCTTCGGTTTTTTTCCTTTCAGTTATATCTTCTCCAATACCTTGAATATGTGTTATTATATTTTGCGGATTCTTAATTGCTTCTAAACTTGCTTGAAGCCATTTAATTTCTCCTTTTTTAGTGATAATCCTAAACGGTTTTAGCTTAAAACTATCTGTATACACTCCTTTACCAAATTTAATTATTTCAGAACCTACATATATAGAATCATCTGGGTGCAGCACTTCTTGAATTTTTAAGGTGTTTCCTAAAAGTTCATTATGAGTATAGCCTAATAATTTTACAATATTTTCTGAAGCAAACTCTACAGGAAAATCTTTCTCATTTCTACATAATACTGCAATAGATGTACTCTTGTTTATAATATTATAAGCTGTCTTAATTTTATTTTCTGAAAGTCTTTTTTCTGTAGTTTCATGAAAAAATAACAGCATCCCATCATTTGAAGGAATGATTCTATTTTCAAACCAGCGATTCCAAGGTTCGAAATAGTTCTCAAAACTAATTGGTTTTTTAGTATTAAGTGCTTTTTGATAATTATCAAAAAAAGTATCTCCTGCTTTCTCTGGAAATTCTGTCCAAATATGTTTCCCTACTAATTCTTTTGGGGTTTTTCCAAGTAGTTTTGCTGCTTTTTTATTAATATAGGTGTAATTTGAGTTGAAATCTAATATTACAAAACCGTCTTTTATACTTGAAAGTGTGCTAGATAATAAATTTTTGCTCTTATTTAGTTTTTGTTCTGATTGTATACTTTCAGTAATATCTTGTGAGATTCCAATTAATTTTACAATTCTATCATTTTCAATAATTACACTTCTCTTTTCGTAAATATATTTTAAGGTTCCTTGTTGTGTGTAAATTCTATAATGTAAGCTTTTATTTGGTTTTTTTAATAATGATTTAATTGAAAAACCCCCTACAAAAGCTCTATCATCAGGGTGTACAATAGACAAATAAAATTCTATATTTATGTCTTTTGTATTCGTCTTTAATCCTATTATTTCATACGTTTCGTTAGAATAATATGCTTTTTTAGTTTCAAAATTGTATTCCCAGCTTCCAATTTTTGCAATCTCTTGAGACTCTTTATACCTTTTCTCGCTATCTGCTAATTTACTTCTAGATTTTATACGTTCTGTAATATTCTCAACAGAAACTATAATGTTATCAAAAGTATCTTCACTTCCTTTGGCTACTTTAAATTTTATAGCAATATTAAATTCTTTTCCTTCTAACGTTTTGTTTATTGTTTCAATTTCAGTTTCAAATTCACCAGTTAAAAGACTTATAACTAATTTTAGGAAGGCATTACTTGATTTTTCTGTAAAAGTTTTACTTATGTTATCTATTAAATCTTGCTTGGTTTTAGCCTTGTATAAGCTTACTGCAGCAGTATTCATGTCTTTTATTACAACTAACGTTTCTAATTTTTGAATTATGTTAGGTGTTGTTTTTATAAAAGACTCAATAGTTGTATGTAGCTTTTCAGCTTCACTTTCCACATATTTTTTTACTGCCGAAAAATCTTCAATCCAAAGAGCTATAGGGGCATTCTCAAAAAAAGTTAAATGTTTTTCATTTTCTTTTAAAAGCTTTTTTATAGTTTTTTCGAGACTTTTAATTTGATCTGCTGAATCTATAAGAGTAGTTTTTATACCAACTTCTTTTTTCATTCTTTTGCTTTTGGGGTTATAGAAGTCTTTAAATATACGATTTTTTTACCTTTTTATACTAATTCTTTTTTTGGGAGAAACACTTTAAAACTAGAACCCTCATTTAAATTACTTTCAGCTGAAATTTTACCTTTATGGTGTATTAAAATAATGTTAGCTACTGATAATCCTAAACCAATACACTTTTGTTTATCATCTGAATAAGTGTTTACCACAAAAAAGTCATTAAAAACTAGTGGTAAATTTTCTTCAGAAACTCCAATACCTTCATCAGTAATTGTGGTTTCAATAGTTTTTTCATGTTCTTTAACAGTGATTGTTATTGTTGAATTTTCATTCGAATAACGAAGTGCATTGTTAATAATATTTCTAATTGCTAAAGAAATTTCAGCTGCATCAATATTTAAATTAATAGCTGAACTTGGAATGTTTGTTACAATGGTGCAATTTTTTTTTGAAGCTAAATCCGTAAATTCATTTAAAACCGATGTGATTAATTCCGTATAATTTGTCAATTTTAAAGTGTACACAAAATCTGGTGATTGCAGTTGTGAGTATTTAGCAACCATACCTAATAACTGAATTGAAAAATTAGCTGAATTATTTATTATTTGTAAATGCTTTTGAAGTTTCTCTGTTGTATATTCTTCTAAATCTTCTAAAATCATATCAGAAAATGAAAAAATTACACCAACTGGATTTTTTAAGTTATGAACTAGTTTTCCAATTGTATTTTTATGGCTCGCACTAACTAGTTTTAATTTGTTAGTTGTGCTTTTTAATTGCAAACTTAGGTCAACAATTTTATCTTCTAATTCACTGGTATATGCTTCCTTATTTTTATTAACCTCGCTCAAAATTGATTTATTTTAAGTAAATATAATCTTATTCTAGCTATTTTTCAAAATATTTATTGAATCACTCACAGCATTTTAATTTCAAAAAATAATAGAAAAAAGATCTTTTAAAAAACAAAACTGAATTTTCACTACTTTTACCTTTTAAGATTTAAACTACAATCAATGTCAACAGCAAAAAAAGACTATAAAAGAATTACCACAAAAAGTTTGGTAGAAATGAAAAGTAATGGCGAAAAAATAGCCATGCTTACGGCCTACGATTATACCATGGCAAAAATTGTTGACAACGCAGGGATAGACATTATTTTAGTAGGCGATTCAGCATCAAATGTAATGGCTGGTCATGAAACTACTCTGCCAATTACTTTAGACCAAATGATTTACCACGCTAGCTCTGTAATTAGAGCAATTGAACGATGTTTGGTAGTGGTAGACTTACCTTTTGGTAGTTATCAAGGAAATTCTAAAAGCGCATTAGATTCCGCAATTAGAATTATGAAAGAATCTGGTGGTCATGCAGTAAAACTTGAAGGTGGAAGCGAAATTAGAGAGTCTATCTCAAGAATATTAACTGCCGGAATTCCTGTAATGGGGCATTTAGGATTGACACCACAATCTATTTATAAATTTGGAACGTACACAGTTAGAGCAAAAGAAGAAGAAGAAGCAGAAAAGCTAAAAGAAGATGCTTTATTATTAGAGCAATTAGGTTGTTTTGCCTTGGTATTAGAAAAAGTACCTGCAAAATTAGCAAAAAAAGTTGCCCAAAGTCTTTCTATTCCTGTTATTGGTATTGGTGCAGGAAATGGTGTTGACGGGCAAGTATTAGTTACACACGATATGCTTGGAATGACTCACGAGTTTCATCCTCGTTTTTTACGTCGCTATTTAGATTTATATACTGAAATGAACAACGCCTTTGAAAATTATATTTCTGATGTAAAAAGTAAAGATTTTCCAAACGGCGAAGAGCAATATTAGTAAGTATATTAGATTTTAGATGTTTTAGATTAATAGATGAAATGCATAGGTATAAAGATTAAATCTTCTATAATCTAATTTTCTAACAATCTAATATTCAAAAAATCCATATATGAAAGTCCTACTTATAGACACTAACCATCAATTACTTAAAACTGGCTTAGAAAAACTAGGGTGTATTTGTGATGAAGATTATACTTCAGATAAACAAGAAATTGAAGAGAAAATTAAAAATTATGATGGTATCGTTATTCGAAGTAGATTTAACATTGATAAACAATTTTTAGACAAAGCAACACAATTAAAATTTATAGCACGTGTTGGTGCCGGGCTTGAAAGTATTGATGAGGAATATGCCGCAAAAAAAGGAGTGCAATTAATAGCAGCCCCTGAAGGAAACAGCAATGCCGTTGGAGAACATGCACTTGGAATGCTTTTAATGTTGTTCAATAATTTAAAAAAAGCTGACCTTGAAATTAGAAGTGGAAAATGGTTACGTGAAGCAAATAGAGGTATTGAATTAGAAGGGAAAACAGTTGGGCTAATTGGCTATGGGAATATGGGTAAGGCCTTTGCTAAAAAATTAAAAGGATTTGATGTTGAAGTTATTTGTTACGATATAAAAGAAAATGTTGGTGATGAAAATTGCAAACAAGTTTCATTAAAAAAATTACAAGAAAAAACCGATGTTTTAAGCTTACACACACCATTTAATAAGCTTTCACATAATATGGTAAATGCTAAATTTATCAAAAATTTTAATAACCCTTTTTATCTTATAAACACAGCTCGTGGTTCTGCAGTTGTAACAAATCACCTAATTGAAGGACTTATAAATAAAAAAGTGTTAGGTGCTTGTTTAGATGTGCTGGAATATGAAAAATTATCTTTTGAAAATTTATTTGAAAATGACGAGCTTCCAGAAGCTTTTGATTATTTAATTCATGCAGATAATGTGTTACTTTCACCCCATATTGCTGGATGGACAGTTGAATCTAAAATTAAGTTAGCGCAAACAATAGTTGATAAAGTGAAAGATCATTTTTTTTACAAGAAAAAACAATGATTGAAAAAGAAATTAAAAGAGTAACTGGCATTGGAGGGCTTTTCTTTAAAACCGAAAATCCTTCAAAATGAAAAAGTGAAGGTGTTGAAATTATTGGTGAAATAGAAGAATATGACTCTGGTAAGTTTGGTTGGATTTTAGACCCAGAAGGAAATAAAATAGAACTTTGGGAGCCTCTTGACAAAACTTTCTTATCATAATTTTGTAGTTTTGCAATACTAATTAAACTTAAAAAAAATAAACAATGGATGTTATAGATGAAAATGGAAAGGTAATTTCTAAAAGAAATGAAGAGAGTAAAAGAATAGTAGCTGGTGTTTTAGCAATTGTTCTTGGTGGGTTTGCAGTACATAAATTTATTCTTGGATATACTAAAACAGGTATTATTCAAGTAATATTAACCTTTGCTACATGTGGTTTTGTAGGTCTTATCTCTTTTATTGAGGGTATAATTTACCTCACAAAAACCGATGAAGAGTTTATAGACACTTACCAAACCAACAAAAAAGAGTGGTTCTAAAAAAGTAAAAAAACTCATTCATAAAAAATGAGTTTTTTTATTCAATTTATTATCGTAATATTGCAATGTTAAAATAATGAAATGGGTACAACTAAGTCACAAATATTTTCAGAACAGCAAAACAATTTAGCTCAAATAGCAAAGGTGTTAGGGCACCCTGCACGAATTGCTATTTTAGAACATATTGTAAAGTCAAATGCATGTATTTGTAATAATTTAGTAGATGAAATAGGTCTCGCGCAAGCCACAATTTCTCAACATTTAAAAGAATTAAAAGCCATTGGAATTATTTTAGGAACAATTGAAGGTAAACGAATTTGTTACTGTATACATACTAAGCGATGGAACGAAATTCAAAACCAATTAATTACGTTTTTTAACACGTTAAATAATTCAGGAAAGTCCTGTTAAAAAAATTTATTAATTATTATCGTAATATTACGACTTACAACTTATACACATGAAAACACAAACATTTTTAAGCACTTTAAAAAGTAATTTAAACAAAAAATTGTTATTTGAATACACCTCTGATACATTTGTAAATGCAAATTATCACATAACCGAAATTAAAAACACAACTATCAATTCTGTAGATTGTGGTGGAAAAACTAACAATTGGCAAGAAACTATTGTACAAATTTGGGAAAACCCACAAGAGGTTGGTAAACGTACATTTATGACCGTTTCAAAAGCAATTGAAATATTTGATAGAGTAAACACTATTAATCCTTTACTATTAGACACAGAAATTAAAATTGAATATGGCAATAGCTCATTTCACACTGCTAATTTAGTAGTTCATACTATTGTTGAAAACGATAAAAGTATTATTGTGAAATTACATTCAGATAGTACACAATGCAAAGCCAATGATTTGTGCTGTGAAACTGAAAAAGATGTATTAAAAAGTGAAGCTTGCTGTACACCTACAGAAAGTAATTGTTGCTAAAATTTACTCAAATGAAGATGGAGTTTTTGTAACTTCATCTTTGTTTTTTTCATTTTCAAGTCTACTTTCAAGCTCCGCTTGAAACTCTTCCATAACTGGTTTTACAGTACTTTCAGGGATGTCTGCAACTCTAATATACATTAAACCATCAACTGCATTATTAAATTTTGGATCTACATTAAAGGCGACTAAACGTGCATTTTGTTTTACATATTTTTTTATTAAAACAGGCATACGTAAAGCTCCTGGTTCAATTTCGTCAATTATTTTATCAAACTTATTCATGTCAGCTTGTGTAGCATCAAAAACAAAATCTTTGTCGGCATCATTTAACTTTACTTTATATTCTTTTTTAGGATGAATATATTGCGCAATATATGGATCGTAATAATGAGATTTCATAAACTCAATCATTAACGATTTTGAGAAATTAGAAAACTGATTACTTATGCTTACACCGCCAATTAAATATTTATATTCTGGATAACGTAATGTAATATGAACAATTCCTTTCCATAATAAAAATAATGGCATTGGCTTTTGTTGGTATTCTTTAATAATAAAAGCGCGTCCCATTTCAATAGAATTTTCCATCATTGAGTATAGTTCTGGCTCAAACTTAAAAAGTGTTTGTACATAAAACCCTTCAATACCATACTTTTTATAAATATCATTCCCAAGTCCCATTCTATAGGCACCTGCTAAATTGTTAGCTTCACAATCCCATAAAAATAAGTGATGATAATATCCATCAAAAACATCTAAATCAATTGATTCGTTGGTGCCTTCACCAACTTCTCTAAACGTTATTTCTCTTAAACGCCCAATTTCAAATTTGATGTTTGGTATTTTTTTGCTAGGTGCAAAAAATACTTCATAGTTTTTACTTTTTAGCAAACGCCCGTTATTGTTTCTTAAATCCTCAACTTCAAGAACCATTTTATCAATATTCCGTTGACTTACTATTTCTTTTGGTGACTTTGGTATTTTTAAAGCAGCTGTATTTAATGTTTTCGCTTCTTTTTCAAAAGGGTTTGCCAACATGTATGTTTTTCTACGAATAAAGTCGCAAAAATCTTTACTATTCGTATAATCTAACTGGTCTTTAACTTGGATGGGTTTCCCTATTCTAACTTTAATAACTCGTCCTTTTTGTGATAATAATTCCGAAGGTAATTTTGCAGTTCTTAATTTGCCATGTAATTTAGACAACACATAAAAAAGTCGGCTGTTTTTAGCGTGAAAATAGATAGGTATTACAGGTACTTTTGCCTTTTGAATTAATTTTATTGCGCTATGATTCCAAGGCTTATCAACAATCAATTTTCCATCTTTATATGTTGATACTTCACCCGCAGGAAAAACACCTAGTGGGTTCCCTTCTTTTAAATGCAATAACGCGCTTTTTATGCCAGAGATATTTGATTGAGTTTCTTTTCTATCTTCAAACGGATTTACAGGCATTATAAAAGGCTTCATTGGCTCAATTCTATGCAATAAAAAATTAGCTATAATTTTATAATCTGGCCGTTTTTCAATCAATAACTTCAATAATAAAACACCATCAATTCCACCTAACGGATGATTAGAAACAGTTATAAAAGCACCATCTTTTGGAATTCTTTTTAAATCTTCCTCTGGTATTTCAAACTTAATTTGTAAATCTTCTAAAAGCGCTGTAAAAAAGGCTACATCTTTTAAATGTTTGTTCTTATTGTAAATTTTATTGATGGTAGAAATTCGAAGTATTTTCATGAGTAACCACCCTAAAAAAGTACCAACAAAACCATACTTATTAAGGTTCGTTACTTTCGCTATTTCTTTAGCTGTTACTAGGCTCATTCATCAGAATTAATGGGAATCACAAAAATACGCAAAATTATTGCATTACTACTTGAACAGTTCCTTTTGTTGCTTGTTTTAAAAGTACTGTGCCTTTTTGTTCAATTTTTGAAACTGCAATTTTAGTTGCATGTCTAATCGTATATAATGAAACGTTTTCAACATAACTTATGTTGTATTTTAATTCTAATTCTGACGAGAATTCTTTAAAATTATTGAAATTATCTTCTATGCAAACAGAAAAACTTAGAGCTGAATTTTGAATTAAATTTACTTTTAGTTTATAATTATGAAGAATTTTAAATAACTCACTTATATTATTTTCAACCATAAAAGAAAAATCTAATGCTGAAATTGAAATTAATATTTGGTGTTGTTTTAAAATAAAACATGGTATTTCTGGTGCTAATGCCTGTCCTTTTTCAACAGTTGTCCCTTTTTTTTCTAAATTAAAAAAAGAACGAACATACATAGGGATATTTTTATTCTCTAGAGGTTTTAATGTTTTTGGGTGGATTACTGAAGCACCATAAAAAGCCATTTCAATAGCTTCAGAATAAGAAATTTGCTCTAACAATTGTGTTGTCGAAAAATACCTTGGGTCTGCATTTAACACCCCTTCTACGTCTTTCCAAATAGTAACACTTTTGGCATTTAAACAATGTGCAAAAATAGCAGCCGTATAATCTGACCCTTCTCGCCCAAGAGATGTTGTTTTAGTAGAATTTCCACCTAAAAAACCTTGAGTAATATATAAATTGCTTTTATTTAATTTTTTAATGTTTTTTGATGTTTGCTCCCAATTTACAGAAGCATCTCGGTAATTTGCATCCGTTTTTATATACTCACGAACATCAATCCAATTGTTTTCAATATTGTTTTTAGTTAAAAATGTACTTACTATTTTGGTTGAAAGTAATTCGCCAAAGCCAACTAATTGATCATAAATATAATTGTAATCAGTAATTTTATTGGTGATAAAAAAACCACTTAACTGTCTAAAAATTTGTTCAACTTCAATAAAAATAGGGTGTGGTTTTTCATCAAATAAATTGGTGAGAATTTCTAAATGAAAATTTCTTACAAATTCTATATGCTGCTCCAAGTCGATTGACTTATTATAATATGAATTTATAATTTTTTCAAAAGCATTGGTCATTTTTCCCATTGCAGAAATTACAATAAGCGTGTTGCTAAAACCTTCATGTTTAAGAACTCGAAGTACATTTTTAACACCGCCAGCATCTTTTATAGATGCACCACCAAACTTAAAAATTTTCATTTTAATGTCGTTAAATAATTTTTAATTGCTTGTTCATCAATTTGTGCAGTATTCCAATCGGCTAAAACCTCCGCGCCTGTTTTTTTGTAAAATTCTATTGCTGGTGTATTCCAATCTAACACTACCCATTCAATTCGTTTTACCCCTTTATTGTAACCATATTCAATCACTTTATTGTATAATGCACTTCCAATATTTAATCCTCTATTACTTTTAGTTACAATTAAATCTTCTAAGTGAATAGTTGGTCCTTTCCAAGTAGAATAACGAGGATAAAATAATGCCATTCCAACAATTTCATCGTCTAATTCTGCCACAAAAGTTTTAAATAATGGAGTATTCCCAAATCCATCATTCTCTAAATCTCCAACCGTAACTATTACAGTGTCAGGTTCATTTTCAAAATGAGCTAATTCTTGTATTAATCTTAATACAGATGGCATGTCTCCTTTTTTCCCTTCTCTTATTTTAAAACCCATTTCTACTATTTAAACAATTGTTTTAGCTAAAATAAAAATCTTTAATCAAAGTATCTGAAAAACAAACGTATTTTTAATAATTATTTTCTCGATATTTGTGCAAACAAACTACCAAACACAATTATGCCAAACAACAATCTTACTTTAGGAGAGTTTATAATTGAAAATCAAAAACATTACAAATCTACTTCCGGGGAATTTAACCGTTTAATTAGCTCAATTAAATTAGCGGCTAAGGTTGTTAATTATAAAGTAAATAAAGCCGGTTTGGTTGATATTACTGGTGATTCGGGCGACACAAATATTCAAGGTGAAGATCAACAAAAATTAGATGTGTATGCTAATGAAGTTTTTATGCAAACACTTATTAATAGAGAAATTGTCTGTGGAATTGCTAGTGAAGAAGAGGATGATTATGTAACTATTAAAGGAAAACACGGAACAAACGAAAATAAGTATATTGTTTTAATGGATCCGTTAGATGGATCTTCAAATATAGATGTGAATGTTTCTGTAGGAACTATTTTTTCTATTTACCGTAGAGTTACACCCATTGGAACACCTGTTGAAAAAGCTGATTTTTTACAACGTGGAAATCAACAAGTAGCTGCAGGGTATGTTGTGTATGGAACTTCAACAATGTTAGTTTTAACATCGGGTCATGGTGTAAATGGTTTTACCCTAAACCCAGCAATTGGTACTTTTTATTTATCACATCCTAATATGGAGTTCCCTGAAATTGGAAAAATTTATTCTATAAATGAAGGGAATTATGTGCACTTTCCGCAAGGCGTAAAAGATTATTTAAAATACTGTCAAGAAGAAAAAGAAGACCGTCCTTATACCTCGCGTTATATTGGTTCTTTGGTTTCAGATTTTCACAGAAATATGATTAAGGGAGGTATTTATTTATATCCTACAAGTACTAAAAACCCTCAAGGAAAATTACGTTTATTGTACGAATGTAACCCAATGGCTTTTTTAGCTGAACAAGCTAATGGGAGTGCTATTGATGGTTATATGAGAATTTTAGATATTAAACCTACCGAATTACATCAACGTGTTCCTTTTTTCTGCGGAAGTAAAACTATGGTAAAAAAAGTGGGTGAATTTATGGCGAAATATCCAAAAGATGCAGCATACGCATTAAAAGAAAATCACGTATAATAACAATTACTAATATCACTATAAATACATTCGATTTTTAAGATTATTAAGAGTGCGATACGTTCGTTACCTTTGATTACATTAAATTTTAAACTAAAAACTACAATTATGGCTTTCGAATTACCAAAATTACCGTACGCTTATGATGCGCTAGAACCACATATTGATGCAAAAACTATGGAAATACACCATACAAAACATCACCAAGGATATACAAACAATTTAAATAATGCTATTGCTGGAACAGATTTAGAAGGAAAATCTATTGATGCTATTATCACAAATTTAGATATGAACAATGCTGCTGTTAGAAATAATGGTGGTGGATTTTTCAATCACACTATGTTTTGGGATATGATGAATCCTGTAGATAAAGGATACTTAACTGGTGAATTAAAAGAAGCTATTGTAGCTGAATATGGATCAGTAGAAGCATTTAAAGATGTTTTTGCTAAAGCTGCAGCAACTCGTTTTGGATCTGGTTGGGCTTGGCTTTGTGTTCATAAAGGCGGAAAAGTTGAAGTTTGTTCAACTCCAAATCAAGACAATCCGTTAATGCCAGGTGTAAGCTGTGGAGGAACTCCAATTTTAGCTTTAGATGTTTGGGAACATGCTTACTACTTAAATTACCAAAACAGAAGACCAGATTATATCAATGCATTTTTTAATGTTATCAACTGGAATGAAGTTGAAAGACGTTACGCTGAAAGTAAATAATCTTTATACTACTACCTAAATTAATTTAAAAAACTCGTCTATAGCGAGTTTTTTTGGCTTATAAAACTATCAAACCGTTCTCTCGTAGCATATTAATTGGCTTTGAATCCCAAAACAATTCAAAATTATTGAAATGAGTTTCAAAATCTGTTTTTATTTCAGTAAAAGTGAAAGAATATTTTTTAGTAATAACTACGTTAGATAACATAGTTAAAAGCCAATCTCCTTTTTCTTCTTCTAATGAAATTTCAAAACTGTCGCAATTTTCATGAAAAGTTAATTGGAGCATTGGTATTATTTTTCCTCTTTTAGATTTTGTAAAACCTGCTACCAAAGGGTTTTTTCCTAACCAATAAATTTTAGCCGAAGATTTTATAGTAGAATTTGCTTCTGAAACTAAACAATTACTTATATAATGGTGCGCTATAGTTGTCTCTGGAATTTCAAAATCAAACCAATCTTGTAGCGGTAATTCAAAACCAACCTGATGCATGAAATTATAAATAGACTTCTTCAACCCGAAGCTAAATTTATCATGATTAATCTCGGTTTTATCCTTAAAATCTATATCGTTATTTGCAAACGTAATTTTTTTATAATTTGGAAATACTCCAAATTCGGTAGGGTTTAAACCAATTGGGCTATGAGTTGTTAATGCAAACTGATGCCAAAAACCAGAT
Organism: uncultured Lutibacter sp.; assembly: GCA_964412305.1. Lineage (GTDB taxonomy): Bacteria > Bacteroidota > Bacteroidia > Flavobacteriales > Flavobacteriaceae > Lutibacter. The sequence goes on from CAYPNJ010000021.1 coordinate 23,090, forward strand.
TGAATACTTCCTAACTCAAACAATTGCCTTACCATTTCTAAACTATCAACTGTTTCTTGAATTGTTTGCGTTGGAAAACCATACATTAAATATGCGTGAACCATAACACCTGCCTCTGTAAAATTACTAGTTACTTTAGCAACTTGTTCTACGGTAACACCTTTTTTAATTAACGTTAATAACCTATCAGAAGCAACTTCTAAACCGCCTGAAACTGCAATACATCCCGATGCTTTTAACAAGTAGCACAAATCCTTTGTAAAGCTTTTTTCGAACCGAATATTTGTCCACCAAGTGACTGTTAATTTTCGTTTTAGAATTTCAAGTGCAAGTTCTCTCATTAAAGCTGGTGGCGCAGCTTCATCAACAAAATGAAAACCTGACTCTCCAGTTTGGGCAATCATTTCTTCCACCCTATCAACTAGCAATTTGGCTGTTAGTGGCTCATAAATTTTAATATAATCTAGCGAAATATCACAAAAAGTACATTTCCCCCAATAGCAACCGTGAGCCATGGTTAATTTATTCCATCTTCCATCACTCCAAAGGCTGTGCATTGGATTTACAATTTCTATCACTGAAATATACTTATCCAATAATAAATCTGAATAATCTGGGGTGCCTAAATCTACTTGTTTATAATCATTTTTAGTTGAAGAATTGTTATAAACTATTTTTTCGTTTTCTTGTGAAAACGTTCTTTTGAAGCGTTTATAATCTGGATTATTTGGAGTGGAATCCAACACATTTGAAAGCAATAATTCTACTGGTAATTCTCCATCATCTAACGTTATGTAATCAAAGAAATCAAATACACGAATATCTGTTAAACTTCTTAATTCTGTATTTGGAAAACCACCACCCATTGCTATTTTAATTTCAGGATGTTGTTTTTTTATAAATTGAGCACATCTAAAAGCACTGTATAAATTCCCTGGAAATGGCACTGAAATACAAACTAGTTTAGGTTGAATTTCTTCTAATCTTTCTTCTAAAATTTTTAAGGTAATTGTATCAATAAAAGAAGTTTCATTTTGTAAATTTTCATACAGTTCGTCAAAACTATTGGCGCTTTTCCCTAATCGTTCAGCATATCTGCTAAATCCAAAATTCTCATCAATACATTCAATAATAAAATCTGAAATATCCTCTAAAAATAAAGTGGCTAAATGCTTCGCTTTATCTTGAATTCCCATAGACCCAAAAGCCCAATCTATATCATCTAGTTGTTCGAATTTGGAAGCTTGTGGTAGAAAATTATCAGAACATATTTGACTAGCAAAGGTTTGGTTTGTTCCTTGTAAAAAATATATAACAGCCTCAATTTTAGTTAAATATTCATCTTTTAAAGCATATATTCTTTGCGAATTATAGGAAGTAATCTTTTCATTTTTAAAAGCAATATCAAAAACATTTTGAAGCCCTTTTTTACAAAAAATGGCTAAAATAACTTCAATACCCAAATCCATTTGAAATGAGTTAATTTTTTTAGTATTTAAAAACCCTTTTAAATACGGTGTAGCCGGATATGGTGTGTTTAATTGTGTAAAGGGTGGCGTAATAAAAAGGATGTCGTTCACAATTTAAATATAAAACTGTTTTTTAGATTAACCTAATAACCTGAGTTCGACGTAAGAAAAGGGATTTTTTTTAATGAAAAAAGCAGA
>CAYPNJ010000022.1:0-24420 GCA_964412305.1 uncultured Lutibacter sp.
TACAACGCAATTAGCTCTTTTTTGCTAAATCCTTAAGTCGAACTCAGGTTAATAAGCTCTTGCGTCATTCCCTTCAAAAAAGTTAATAAATGCATCATTTACAACTCTATTTCCTCCAGTAGTTGGATAATCACCCGTAAAATACCAGTCGCCTAAATGATCTGGACACGCTTTATGTAAATTTTCAACAGATTGATATATAATTTCAATATCAGCATTGATATCTTTTGTTTTCAACATTTCAGCAATTTTATCTGAAATTTGAGCATCTGTAAATGGTTTATAAATTGCTGTTACTGCATTTTTAATTTTAGTATCTTCTAATTGTTTTTGCTTTTTACATTCCTTATAAACTTCAGCAACAATTTGATACTGATTGGTATCTTTTAATAATTCTATAGCAGCTCTAAAAGCAATAAAGTCTCCTAATTTTGCCATATCAATTCCATAACAATCTGGGTAACGAATTTGTGGCGCTGATGAGACAATAATGATTTTTTTAGGATTTAATCTATCCAAAATTTTAATAATACTTTGCTTCAAAGTTGTTCCACGAACAATACTATCATCAATAATTACTAGGTTGTCTGTTTTTTTTACAATACCATAAGTAACATCGTATAAATGTGCTACTAAATCATCTCTACTATTATCATCAGCAATAAAAGTACGTAACTTGGCATCCTTAATCGCTAATTTTTCAATCCGTGGTCTTTCTGATAAAATCTCTTTTACTTTTTCGACTGATAAACTTCTTTTACCATTTAAAATAATCTTTGCTTTTTGCTGATTTAAAAAATCTTCGGCTGCTTCACGCATTCCATAAAATGAAGTTTCAGCAGTATTTGGTATGTACGAAAAAACGGTGTTTTTAATATCGTTATTTATCTTATTTAAGATTTGAGGAAATACCAATTTCCCTAAATTTTTACGCTCTTTATAAATAGAAGCATCACTCCCTCTTGAAAAATAAATACGTTCAAACGAACAAGATTTTTGTGGTAATTTATCTATAATTTTATCTGTAGTAATTTTCCCGTTTCTTTTTATAATTAAGGCCTCTCCTCTTTCAATTTCTTTAATTGAATCAATTGGAACATTAAAAACAGTTTGTATCACTGGACGCTCAGAAGCTACCACTACAACTTCATCATCTATATAATAAAATGCGGGTCTAATTCCTGCAGGGTCACGCAACACAAATGCATCTCCGTGTCCTAATAAACCAGCCATTGCATAACCTCCATCCCAATTTTTAGCCGACCTCTTTAATATTTTTTTTATATTGATACGTTCCTCAATTATAGGTGAAGCTTCTTTTTTGCTAATACCTTCATCTTTAATTTTTACATACAATTTAGCAACTTCATCATCAATAAAATGACCTATTTTTTCCATCACAGTAACCGTATCTGTCATTTCTTTTGGGTGCTGCCCTAACTCAACTAAATCATTAAATAAACTCTTTGAATTAGTCATATTAAAGTTTCCTGCAACTAATAAACTTTTATGCATCCAATTACTTTGACGCAAAAATGGATGGACACTTTCAATACTGTTTTTACCAAAAGTTCCGTAACGAACATGACCTAAAAAAAGATTTCCTAAATAGGGAGCATTGTTATTTTGCCATGCAACATCATCTATTTTATCTGGGTGTTTTTCATTTAATTCATTTAAGCGACCATTTATTTGTGCAAAAATATCTTGAATTGGCTGATCTGCATTTGAACGAACACGACTTATATAACGTATTCCTGGATCAACATTAAATTTTATACTTGCTAAACCTGCACCATCCTGACCGCGATTGTGCTGTTTTTCCATTAACAAATACATTTTATTTAAACCATAAAAAGCCGTTCCATATTTGTCTTTATAATATTGTAACGGTTTCAATAACCGAACCATTGCAATTCCACATTCATGTTTAATAGCGTCGCTCATAGTTGTAGTTTTCGTAGTAAAATTAAATAAAAAATTCCGCACGGTGGCGGAATTTATTCTAACTTAACTCAATATCAAATTGTGTTAAAAGTTTAAATTGTAATAATCTTTTCTCAATTTCTTCTTTTGATAGATTTTCCATTCGTTCGGTACCAAATTTCTCTACACAAAATGAAGCTAAATTTGAGCCAGAAATAACAGCTCTTTTCATATTATCAAATGAAATATCACCCGATTTGGCAATGTGGCCAATAAAACCACCTGCAAATGTATCACCTGCTCCTGTTGGATCAAAAACTTCTTCTAATGGTAAAGCTGGTGCAAAAAACACATCGCCATTATTAAATAATAGCGCTCCGTGTTCTCCTTTTTTAATCACCACAAATTTAGGACCCATTTTGTGAATCTTTTGAGCTGCTTTTACCAAAGAATATTCTCCTGAAAGTTGGCGAGCTTCTTCATCATTAATAGTAATTACATCAATCTTCGCAATTACTTCCATCAATTCATCTAATGCATTATCCATCCAAAAATTCATAGTATCTAATGCTACTAATTTAGGGCGAACTGGAATTTGATTAATTACAGCCATCTGAACTGAAGGGTGTAAATTTCCCAACATTAAAAAATCAGCATCTTTAAATTCTTGTGGCACAACCGGATTAAAATCTGCCAATACATTTAAATCTGTAATTAGAGTATCTCTTGTATTTAAATCATTGTGATACACTCCTTTCCAAAAAAATGTTTTACCATCTTCAATTACTTCAATTCCTTCAGTATTAATATTTTTAGCATTTAATTTATCTAAATATTCCTTCGGAAAATCTCCTCCAACAACTGAAACAATTCCAGATTTTATTCCAAATTGTGAAGCTGAAAGTGAAATATATGTTGCTGCTCCTCCTAAAATTTTATCTGTTTGCCCAAATGGCGTTTCAATAGCATCAAAAGCAACCGTACCTACAATTAGTAATTTATTCATAATTTAAAATGTCTATTAACACATCTTTCATTGTTTAATTTGTACTTATATTTTTTTAAGACAGTAGATGTGGTTATTTTTGCAAAAATAAGTTTAAAAAATGACTATCAAAGAAATACAAGAAGAAATTGTAGATGAGTTTTCCATGTTTGAAGATTGGATGGAACGTTACCAATATATTATTGACCTTGGTAAATCGCTGCCACTTATTGAAGATGCATATAAATTAGATGAAAATTTAATTGTAGGGTGTCAATCTAAAGTATGGTTGCATTCAGAAATAAATAACCGTGAACTAAATTTTACAGCTGATAGTGATGCTATTTTAACCAAAGGAATTGTTGCTATTTTATTACGGGTTTTTAACAACCAGAAACCTGCTGATATTTTGAATGCCGATTTATATTTTATTGATAAAATTGGATTGAAAGAACATTTATCTCCAACACGTGCAAATGGTTTAGTTTCTATGATTAAACAAATTAAATTATACGCTTTAGCATTTCAATCTAAATTAAGTTAATTAGTGTATATTTGCACTTATTTAGAATGAATATAAAGTAGAGTTCGCAGCAATGAATAGTAAACATGTAGAAGAATTAGGAATTAAAATTGTAGAAGTTTTAAAGTCTATTTATGACCCTGAAATTCCTGTAGATATTTATGAATTAGGTTTAATTTATGATGTTATGATTAGTGAAAATGATGATGTAAAAATCTTAATGACCTTAACATCACCTAATTGTCCTGTTGCTGAAACATTACCCGTTGAAATTGAAGAAAAAGTAAAAACGTTAGAAGAAGTAAAAAACGCTGAGGTTGAAATTACTTTTGATCCAATATGGACACAAGATATGATGAGTGAAGAAGCTAAATTAGAACTTGGTTTTCTTTAAAAAATCCAGCTTAAATGCCAACTAAAATTGTAAATAGAGTTGCTAATAGACAACTAAAAACAATTGACCTTGAAGAGTTTTATCCTCAAGGAACTAGAACTACAATTGACATTAAAAATTGGCTATTTCAAGAACTTATTTTAAAAGAAACTGAGTTTCGTGAGCATTTGAAAAATCATGATTGGAGTCTATACAAAAATAATTTTGTAGCTTTAACTTGTTCAAGTGATGCTATAATTCCTTCTTGGGCATTTATGCTAATAACAACGTATTTAGCGCCTTTCTCTAAACAAGTTGTAGTTGGGGATTTGAAAACCTTAGAAACCACTATTTTTCATGAAATTATTACTAATTTTAATATTGAAGCTTATAAAAACAAGCCTGTAATAATTAAAGGCTGTGCTAATAAGCCGATTCCAGAAACAGCTTATCTACAATTAATTCAAAAATTACAGCCTGAAGTAAAATCTATTATGTTCGGTGAAGCTTGTTCAACAGTACCTCTTTTTAAAAAATAATTTTTTCTCTTAATTAATCTATAAAAGTTACCTAATATATTTATTTTTGCATTTTAAAAGAAAAAAATATGAAAAAAATAATTTTCCTCACGCTTTTAACTTTAAACAGTATGCTATCTTTTTCACAAGATAAAAAAGATGAAAAACCTAAAGAAGGTTGGGTAACAAAGGGAAATATTACTCTAATGTTTAATCAGGCTGCTTTCTCTAATTGGGTTGCTGGTGGTGAAAACAATATTGCAGGTAATTTAAATGTTAATTATGATTTTAATTACAAAAAGGATAATATAACTTGGGATACTAAAATTTTAGCTTCCTACGGTTTAACCAAAAGTAAAAACAGTGAATTTGAAAAGAAAACAGATGATCGTTTTGAATTTAATTCATTAGTAGGTAAAAAAGGTAAATACAACTGGTATCTTTCTCTCTTCTTAAACTTTAAAACTCAATTTACCAAGGGATATATTTATAGTAAAGATGAGAATGGGAAAGAAATTAGAACTGATCATACTAGCTTTATGTCTCCAGCAAATATTTCTATTGGACCAGGTATGCTTTGGAAAAAAAATGATAATTTAAAATTTAACTTCGCTCCTGCTACAACTAAATTGGTGGTAGTTGATAAAGATTTTACATTACCTAACAACGCTTATTTTGGTGTTGAAGAAGGAAAAAGTACTCGGCTTGAATTGGGTTTTAATGCATCCGGTTATGCAAAATTTGATATTATGGAAAATGTATCTATGGAAAATATTCTTAATCTATATTTTAACTACTTAGAAAACCCTCAAAATGTAGATTTAGACTACGCAATAAATATAGTCATGAAAATTAACAAGTTTTTATCTGCCAATTTCACTTTTCATACAATTTATGACGATAATGCTTTTAGTGGATTTCAAGTTAGAGAAGTGTTTGGTATAGGTATCAACTATGGTTTCTAAGCTTTAGAATACCTAATTTATAAATTCATTAAAACACAACTAAAAATTATTGCTTATTTTAGCTATAAACTGCAACTTAAATGTCATTACTAATAATATACGCTTCATTATCTATCTTTTTTTCGTTTTTATGTTCAATTCTTGAAGCTGTGCTTTTAAGTATAACACCAACATTTATTACCCTAAAAAAACAAGAAGGTAAAGTATATGCTACTAGACTTGAAAAATTAAAAAATGATGTTGATAAACCTTTAATTGCTATTTTAACTGTAAATACAATTGCACATACCGTAGGTGCTATTATGGTAGGTGTACAAGCAGAAACATTAGACTTTAAAGTTAACATTCTTGGTGTTAATATAGTAGGTATTGTATCTACAATTATGACCATTTTAATTTTAGTAGTTTCTGAAATAATACCAAAAACTATTGGAGCAACTTACTGGAAGAAACTTGCTAATTTTACTTCTAAAGCATTGGTTTTATTGATTTTTCCTTTAAAGTGGACAGGCATTTTGTGGTTACTTCAATTAACTACAAAATTAATTGGAAGTAAAGGCGCCCATGGTTCAGTATTTAGTAGAGAAGATTTTCATGCAATGGCTGATATTGCGCAAAAAGTTGGCGTTTTTAAAAAAAATGAAAGTACTATAATTAAAAATTTACTCACATTTAAAGAAGTTCAAGCAAAGGATATTATGACTCCTAGAACAGTAATGGTGACTGCTTCTGAAGATGACACTATTCAAACCTTCTATAAAAATCACCCTAAACTTCATTTTTCAAGAATTCCAATTTATAAAACATCTCCCGATAATATTACCGGATTTATTATTAAAGCTGAAGTTTTAGAAGAGATTATTAATGGAAACGGTAGTAAGAATCTCTCTAAAATTAAACGTGAAATATTAGTTACAAATAGAAATTTGCCACTCCCTGAATTATTTGAGGAATTTATTGAAAAACGAGAACATATTGCTTTGGTTGTTGATGAATATGGTACAACCAGTGGTTTAGTTACTATGGAAGATGTAATAGAAACTTTACTTGGGTTGGAGATTATGGACGAAAGTGATAATGTAGCTGATTTACAATTACTTGCTCGTGAAAATTGGAAAATAAGAGCTCAAAAAATTGGGCTTTTAATTGATGAAAAAGATAAACGTGAAGAAAAAAACTAATTAATTTTCTTCTTCGTACTCATCATATAAAAAATCGTTATACGGAAAACGAGTTATGTGAATTTTCTTTACTTCTTCAAATACCTTGGCTTTAAATTCTTCAAAATTCTCTTTATTTAATGCTGAAATAAACAAACAATTATTTTCTAATTTATTCATCCATGTTTTTTCCCATTCTGCTAATGTGTAATGAACTTTGGTTTTTTCAGTCACCAAATCATCTTCATCAATAGTTTGATGTTGGTAGGCATCAATTTTATTAAAAACCATAATAGTAGGCTTATCAACACTTTTTATTTCATCTAAAATTTTATTTACTGAAGCTATATGGTCTTCAAAGTTTGGGTGCGAAATATCTACAACATGTAATAATAAATCTGCTTCACGAACCTCATCTAAAGTAGATTTAAACGACTCTACCAGTTGTGTAGGTAATTTTCTAATAAACCCAACCGTATCTGTTAATAAAAAAGGAATATTTTTAATTACTACTTTTCTAACAGTGGTGTCTAAAGTTGCAAATAATTTATTTTCAGCAAAAACATTGCTTTTACTAACTACATTCATTAGTGTAGACTTACCAACGTTTGTATAACCTACTAAAGCAACACGCACCATTTTTCCACGGTTTTTACGTTGCACAGCCATTTGTTTATCAATAATTTTTAGCTTCTTTTTTAGTAGTGTTATCTTATCGCGAATAATACGTCTATCTGTTTCTATTTCAGTTTCCCCAGGTCCTCGTAATCCAATCCCCCCTTTTTGACGTTCTAAATGCGTCCAAAGCCTAGTTAAACGCGGTAATAAATATTGGCACTGTGCTAATTCAACTTGTGTACGAGCGTAACTTGTTTGTGCTCTTCTAGCAAAAATATCTAAAATTAAGTTGGTTCTATCTAGCACTTTACAGTCGAGTACTTTCTCTATATTTCTTAATTGCGAAGATGACAGTTCATCATCAAATATGGCTGTTTCAATATGGTGTGCATCCATATACGATTTAACCTCATTTAGTTTTCCTGCACCAATAAATGTTTTTGGATGTGGACTTTCTAACTTTTGAGTAAATCGTTTTACAGCCCTCCCTCCGGCTGTAATAGTTAGAAATTCTAATTCATCTAAATATTCGTTAGATTGTTCTTCGTTTTGATGTTGTGTTATAACGCCAATTAAAACTGCTTCTTCAGATGTTACTTTTTTCTCTTCAATCATATTTCAAACAGCTAATAGCTGAAATTTTTTATTGCTATTTCTTTTCTTTAAGAAAGCAAAGATACAAATAGAATATCTATTTCTAAATTTGTATTTTCGACAAACTAAAATTATTTTATGTTTTCATATTTTAAATTTCCAGGGAAAAATAAACAAGTCTACACTATTGCTTTTTACAACCTTGAAAACTTATTTGACACCATAAACGATCCGGAGACTTTAGATGATAATTTTACACCGAAAGGACGAAAAGCCTGGAATACTAAACGCTATAAAAGAAAATTAAACAAATTAGGTAATGTTATTGCTCAATTAGGTGCTGATCGTTCGCATTTTTCACCCGCAATTATTGGTGTTGTTGAAGTTGAGAACCAAACTGTACTAACAGATTTAGTAGCAACTAATTATTTAAAAAAACACCATTACGGAATTGTTCATTACGATTCTCCTGACGAAAGAGGTATTGATGTTGCATTATTGTATAAAAAGGAACTTTTTAAATTACTACATTCAGAAACATTCCCTTTGTATTTAGAAGGTAAAAACGGAGATAGAGATTACACAAGAGATGTACTTTTGGTAAAAGGAAATTTGAATGGCGAATTAATTTATGTATTAGTAAACCACTGGCCTTCTAGAAGAAGTGGTGAGGATAAAACAGAAGGAAAGAGAATAAAAGCTGCTGAATTAAATTCTTTTATTGTTGAAAAAATAAATTCAGAAACAGAAAACGCAAAAATCATAATTATGGGCGATTTTAATGATGACCCTTCAAATGTTAGTGTAAAAAAACACCTTGTAAACAATACGTTTTACAACCCAATGGAACGTTTAATTAATACAGGAAACGGCACTTTAAATTATAAAAAAACATGGCATTTGTTTGATCAAATTATTTTTTCGAAAAATTTTTTCAACAAAGAAGTTGGTACTCATTCTTTCAAATACGCTGAAGTTTTTGATAGGTACTTTTTAAAAGAATGGAAAGGGAAATATAAAGGAAACCCTTTTAGAACTTATATTGGTAAATGGTATCAAGGTGGGTTTAGTGATCACTTTCCAGTTTATGTATATTTAAAAAAGCATTAATTTTTAGACATAAAAAAACTCAAACCATTTAGTTTGAGTTTTTTTATATTTTTAGCTCTATTTTCATGAAGCTGTAACTTTTAAAGGCATTGTATAAATTTTGTCTCTTTCTCCTGGTCTATCAACTTTTTTATAGTTTAAGTTTTTACGAACATAATTTAAAATGTTTTTATCTCTAGTATCAACATTTAAAATTACAATTTCTCCTTGTGAACTAAATGTGAACGTTAACGTAACTACTGTTTCATTTTCAACAATAAAATCTGGAGCTTGTAATAAGCTTACAATTTGATTTCTAATTTCTTTTGTTGGTTCTTTTGTTGATTCTCCGTTTGCAGCAAATAAACTTGCTGTTCCAATTACTAAGGCCAAAGCCATTAATTTAAATTTTTTCATTATAAATAAGTGTTTAATTGTTAGTATATTTAAAAGACGCTTGAAATAAAAAAGTGTGACTCTTATAATGCGCTATTAACAAATGTTTAACTAAAGTCATAAAAAAACTCAAACCTATTTAGTTTGAGTTTTTATGTTTTTAGTTGTCTTTTCATGAAGCAGTAACTTTTAAAGGCATTGTGTATAATTTATCTCTTTCTCCTGGGTTGTCAACTTTTTTGTAGTTTAAATTTTTACGGATGTAGTTTAAAATATTTTTGTCTCTAGAGTCAACATTTAAAACAACTATTTCTCCTTGTGAACTAAATGTGAACGTAAGCATTATTGTTGTTTCGTTTTCAATAATAAAATCAGGGGCTTGTAATAAACTTACAATTTGACTTCTAATTTTTTTGTTGGGTTCTTTAGGGTCTTCTCCATTGGAAGCAAATAAACTTGCTGTTCCAATTACTAAGGCTAGTGCCATTAATTTAAATTTTCTCATAATAAATAGGTTTTAGTTAAACATTGTTTGTTTTGATAGTTCAAATGTATATCTAATTCTACCTTAGCCTATTTACTTATACCCGATTAACAAATGTTTAACCCAAACAACCTAATTTTTTTTCAAAATGAAGTTAATAAATAATAAAATAAAAATTTAATTAATTGATTTTCAATATATTACATATTTTAAAAAAGGACTAATTAATCTTAAATAAGAAATTCTATTAACTTAAATTATGTTAAAGTGTAATTGAATATACTCAACGGTTCAAATTAAAACAATAAATTTGTGACATACGTTTAATTTAAAAACAGAAAAAAACATGTATAAAATAATTTTTAGTGCTTTATTTTCAATGGCACTTATTGGGCTAACAGCTCAAAATGTTTTAACACCAGAAATGCTGGTTCAATTAAACAAAGTTTCTGGAAAAGGAATCACAAAAGATGATGCACACCTTATTTATAGTGTTTCCAACTATAATATAGCAACCAATAGTAAAACCTCAACAACTTATCAAGTTTCAATTTTAGGTGGAGAATCTAAAGTAATTACTAATTATACTCAATTATTAGCTGATGCAAGTATTTCTCCAAATGGGAACTATAAAATAACAACAGCGGATGTAAAACTTGAAAAAGTTATAGGGCAAGATTATTATAATGATGTTGCTAAATCAAATGTAAAAATTTACGACGCCCTTAATTACCGCCATTGGGATACTTGGGAAGATGGTGCATTTAGTCACGTTTTCTATAAATCTACAACCAACACAACTTCCAAAGCAATAGATATAATGGGTAAAGAACCTTTTGATTGTCCGCAAAAACCATTTGGAGGATCGGAAGATTATTTGTGGAGCCCAGATAGTAAAAGTATTTTGTATGTTACCAAAAAATTAAGCGGTGTTGCATATGCTTCAAGTACTAATACAGATATTTACGAATACAATCTTGAATCAAAAACAACTACTAATTTAACTTCTGAAAACAAAGGATACGATACGCAACCAGCATTCTCTTCAAAAGGGCAATTATCGTGGTTACAAATGAAAAGAGATGGGTACGAATCTGACAAAAATGATATTATTGTAACTATTGATGGTAATTACATCAACTTAACTGCAAACTGGGACGGAACAGTAAATAGTTTTATTTGGCAAGACAAAGGAGATAAAATATATTTTGTAGCTCCAGTGCTTGGAACTGTACAATTGTTTGAAATTGAAATTCCTTCTTCAGAAGAAAAAATAAGTGCACCGAAACAAATTACCAATGGTCAGTTTGATGTGAACGGTATTGTAGGTCAAACAAAAAATACCATCGTTGCTAGTCGTAGAGATATGAATCATGCAGTAGAATTATATTCAATTAATTTGAAGAATGGAGAAATGCAGCAATTAACGCATGCAAATGATGCTACTTACAATTCTATTTCACTTAGCAAAGTTGAAAAAAGAATGATTAAAACTACTGATGGTAAAGACATGTTGACTTGGGTGATTTATCCACCAAATTTTGATTCTTCAAAAAAATATCCAACAATCTTATATTGTCAAGGAGGACCTCAAGGCGCTTTAAGCCAGTTTTATTCTTTCCGATGGAATTTTCAATTAATGGCTGCTAACGGATATATTATTGTTGCTCCAAACAGAAGAGGAATGCCAGGTTATGGGACAGAATGGAATGAGCAAATTAGTAAAAATTATGGTGGGCAAAACATGCAAGATTACTTATCTGCTATTGATGAATTAGCTAAAGAACCATATGTTGATAATGATAGATTAGGTGCTATTGGTGCAAGTTATGGTGGTTATTCAGTATTTTATTTAGCAGCTATTCATGAAGGAAGGTTTAAAAGTTTTATTTCTCACGATGGTATTTACGATTTGAGAAGTATGTATGGAACTACTGAAGAAATGTTCTTTGTTAACTTTGATTTAGGTGGTGCTTATTGGGATAAAAATAATAAAGCTGCTCAAAAATCATACACACAATTTAATCCTGCTGAAAAAGTTGGAATGTGGGATACTCCAATTTTAATTATTCAAGGTGGAATAGATTATAGAGTGCCTATTGGACAAGGTTTAGCGGCTTTTCAAGCAGCACAATTGCAAGGTATAAAAAGTAAATTGTTGTTTTTTCCTGAAGAAAACCATTGGGTATTAAACAACCAAAATAGTTTGGTTTGGCAACGTGAATTTTATAAATGGTTGAAAGAAACATTATAAATTATTAAATGTACCGTATTTAAAAGCAGGTGGTGAATTTTTTACTACCTGCTTTTTTTATTAATAAAATTAAGACTTGCCTTTTTACAATAAGTTTACTCTCATTTCTCTATTTACAACCATTCATTCTAATATTTCAAAATTCGTTAACTTCATTTTAACAGTTTAGGTTTAAAAACGCACTGTTTAGTTAAATATCTGTTAATACATTGTTTTTCAATCTATAACAACGTAACATTTTAATATTAGGTACGTCATATATGTATACATAACTAATTAAAACTTTATATTATGAAAACAATAAACACAAACTCAACAACAGAAAATAAACCTAAATTAATATTTGTAAGTTTTACAAATACAAAAAGATCATTATGGGGTAAACATAGACGATACGCATCGTAATACAAAACTAACAACCCTACTATATATAGAAAAACCTGTAAACGATAAATTGTTTACAGGTTTTTTGTTTTATCGTTCTCTTGGGTTAAAATTTTCTGGAGCATTTTGTGGGGAACTTGGATTTGTAATTAAACTGTTTGAAGCGTCAGAATAAATTGTCCATTCATTACTTATAAAATTAGGGTTTGGTGTTGTTATACTTAAATTTCTAGTAGCTCTTCCATCTAAATATTCCCAATTGGTTCCGTTACCATCTTCGCCAATAATTCCAAATACATCAATAGTTGTTCCTGTATTATCCACTAACTCATACACATCATCCCCATTTCCCGAAATATAAGTAGATGCAATGTTTGGAGTATCATTAAAAATAGCGGCATAACCCGTATTTGCAATAATTATGAACCCACCAACCGGAATTGTAATTCCGTTCAATTCAATTGGTGAACTTGAAACCGATGTTGATGCATTGGTATATTTATTTAGTTTCCAACCTGTTAAATTAATTTCTGAATCACCTGCATTGTATAGTTCAACAAAACGAGCTGTAGTACTATTATCTGGGTCCGCAACTTCTGTAATCATAATTTTAGGAATAATAATTGGACAACTTTCAAAAGTTTCAGAAAATTGAACGTCATTTGTGTTTCTAATTTCTAAATAAGCACTTAAAATTCCTGTGATTTTACCGTGACCTTCAGGAAACAATTCATTCGAGAAAGTAGCATCACCATTGGTAAATACACTTAGTTTTGTTGTCTCTCCACACGTTTCTAATGTTCTAGTTTCAGTAGTATTTCCAGTAAAAAAGGTAAATGCTTTTCCTAATTCATTTTCTACTAATTGTACATCTATTACACTAACTAATGTATTTTCATAAACTGGATTTTGAACTTCGGAAATTAAAATTTCTTTTGGTTTAATTTCAAAATTCTCTTCACTATTATACAAAAATCGATTTATTTCTGAAGCGTCAATTTTTGTGATTTTATCTCCGTTAGGAAACCCAATTGTTAACACATTACCTTCTTTTGCCATATACAGCTTATTCAACTTCACAAAAACCTTATCTCCAATACTGTAATCTTCAAAAATCGCATCACTTTCTACTAAAATTTGAATCCCCGAAGTTGGATTTTCAATGGCATCTTGCAGTACTAATTTTTCATTAAAATTTCCAAACTCATCGCTTGAAACAACAAAACCTTCTAAAATATAACTTGTATTCACACCAAATTCAACCATAGTTCCATCGTACATTTCTTTTACTTCGGAAATTGAAATTGTTGGTATTAACACATTGGAATAATTACAACGTTCTTCGGTAAATTTTACATCATCAGTATCGCGAATATATAATTGAAAATCATCATAAAAATTACCAAAAATTGCAATAACACTCCCTTTCCTTTCTGGTAATAACTGATTTTTAAATTTTGAAAAACCGCTGTTTCTAACAATAACCTCATCAATCAAATTACAACTACTATCAAAATTTTCTAATATTCTATTTACTGTTTCAGTATCGTCATTATTTGCATAAGACAGCCCCAAATCTGTAGTTTTAAATTGCACATTTTCAATTTCAATTAACATTTCTAACATACTTTTGTCCAACTCTGGAATAGTTACTTTTTTGGGAATGATTTCAGCAACTTCACACGAACTAAAAATATGGTTTTTAACTTCAAATGCTGAAATACGAGCCAATTCCCCACCTACAGCTTGCCCAATTTGAACACTTCCAAAACTATAACCAACAGCCAAACCCTTAAGATTTATATAAATTTTTCTACCCACATCATACTTCGTATATAAATTGGTTTCATCAATTGAAATTTTTATTGCTGAAGTTGGGTTTTCAGGCTTGTCTTGAATTGAAATTGTTTTGTAAATATTTCCTGATTTGTCGCTTGAAACTACATAACCTTCAATAATAACATCATTTTCAATAAGTGTTGCACCTCCAAAAGTGTACATATCTTTCACTTGTTGAATGGTATTGGTTGCAGTAATAATTGGCTCAAGACAATCAACCGTTGGTGTTGAAAAATCTTGGTCTTTTACACAGCCTAAAAAAAGACTCATTAACAAAAATAATTTAATTGTTTTTTGATAGTTTTTATACATTTTCATAGCGTTTATTTAAAATCTTACATATAAATTGAAGTAATACGAAGTGTTGTTTCCGTACCAATATTTTGGTCCAAAAATGGGTTTATCTAATTGTTTATCTTGTTTTAATTCTGGGTAATTTGCATTTCTAGATTGTTCAAAACCTCCCGTTTTAAAAAGTTCACCTAACACATTGTTGATCCCTAGAAAAAAACCAACATATTTATGGTTAATTAACCACGATTTTCCACCTACTAAATTCACTAAAAAAGCATCCTCAAATTTTTCTTGAAATAAAAGAGAATTTACTTGTTCTTGAGTAACTTCAACTCCAGTCTCATCATCTATAAATGGAATACCATCAGCATCTGAATAAAAATTATTGGTTCGTAAAAGTGGAGAAATATCCAAGTAATTATTTGATAAAAAATTGGCACTTGCCTGAAACCACCAAAAATTTGGATCCCGATATTCAACACCTACAGAATAAGCTCGTTGTGGTGTTCCTGAAATGTGATAGTTTTTTAAATAAGCCGTTCCAAAATTACTGTCTTCATCGGTAAAACTTTCAGATTGTAAATATAATTGTGGATTATTATCATACGTAAATTGTCCGAAACCAGCTGCGGCTAAAAGTTTGATAGTTGGTGTTACCTGATATTCAAAGCTTAATTCAGCTCCAATATTCTTTTTATTAACTCCAGTGATAATTTCATTTACAAAATCGGCTTGATCTCCCAATAATCCTTCTGCAAAAAAGAAAGATGTTTCAATAGCATCACTAAATTTTGTGTAATAAGCAGTAATCCTAGATTGAATTTTTGAAGAACGAAACAGGTAACTTACATCGCCTGAAATTATTTTTTCACTTGTTAAATCTGGGGTTATCGAATTATTAACTCTTGAATTTGAAAAAGCAGTTCTAATTGTGGGTGCGTTTGAAATAAACCCACCGTTTATAGTTACTAAATGACGACCTGTAAACTTGTATGTTAATCCGCCTTTTACACTAAAATCTGTAAATGTTAATTTTTCACTTTTCCCAAAGGAATTAGATGCATATGTTCCGTTTTTAAATAACCCTTCTCGTTGATAATTGGTGTTTTTAACGTTTAGTCCAACAAAATAATCTAGTTTCCTTTTTGCAAATTGCAATTGAGCAAAAGCACTTGCTACTGAAGCATTTATTGTATAATTGTATTGAAATTTATCACCTATACCAACAACATTATTTAGATTCATTAAATTATTTTGTTGTGCTTCTCCTTCAGCATATTGATCTAAATCTACAAAGCCATTTCCTCCTAATAAATCTAGCATATTTCCGTAATTATTAGACACTAAGTTTTTATAAGAAGCACCCGTATTCAAATTTATGTTCTCTGTTAATATTTTATGTATCGTTGAATTAAATGTAAATTGAGAATCGTCAATTCTATCTTCATATAAATAATACAATGAGTTCCCATTATTAGTATTTACTTCATACAATTCTTTCCAGTTTATTTGTCCGTTTTGTAACAATTCTTGTTCAGCTAAATAGGCATTTGAATAGTCTAAATTAGTTTCAAAACGCAGATAACTACTTGGTAAATATTTCCAATATGTTGGGTCTGGATTTGGAGCATTAAAATAACCTAATCGGCTGTTCCCTATATGCCCAAACTGATAAGCCAACGTAGTTTTTAAAGTGGTATTTTCTTTACTGTAAAAATGACTTAGCATAACTACCGGTTCAAGAATTTCTTTCATTCTAGAATTTCGTTTATCACCTTCTTGCTCACCCCAATAAGCATTATATGTATACCCTTTTAAATTGTAGACTTCTTGTGAGTTTGGAGATGATTTCCCTCTTCTATTAGGTGCAATAAAAGCAGTTATGTTTAAGCTATGATGATTGTTTAATTTCTTTTCAGCTGCTAAAAAACCAGCCCAAGCATTGTATGAGGCACCTTCTAAATACCCTTCTTTAGCAATTCTTCTTGAGCCAGAAACTACCAATGCCCAATTATTTTTATTCAATCCAGATGCGTACGTTGCCATAACTCTGCCCGAATAACTTTTATTGGTTGAAGAAAGGGATACTTTGTTTACTTTTTGGTAATCTGAAGCTCTTGTGTTAAAATTGGTAGTTCCTAAAATTCCTCCAAAAGTAGTTGGAGAAGCAGCCAAACCATTGGTGAATTCTTGATTTCTAAAGGCATCATTTAAACCTCCCCAATCGCTCCATTGAGGCCGTCCATCATACAGTTTATTCATTTCAATACCATTTATTGAAATAGTCCCATAACTTGAATCGTACCCCCGAACTTTAAACCAGACCTGTCCAAAATTAAAAGCCGCTGCTTTTAAATAAACATCTTTTGAAGACTGAAATAACCCAGCAATATAATCGGAGCTTCGTTCTCCATCATTTAATAAATCATCATCTGTAAGTGAAATAATACTTATTTCTTGAATTTCAGAAATTGAAGAATATAAAAATATAGTACCCATATTTAATTCTTCATTTTTGAGAATTGTTATTGGTAATTTCTGACTTTCAAAACCATTAAAACTAAGTTCTAACACGTAATTTCCAATTGGTATGTTTTTTATAAAAAAGTCACCATTTATCATTGTTTCAACAAAAAAAGAAGTGTTTTTAATTTTAATTAATACCTCTTTTATTGGTTTTTCAGAAGTAACATCAACTACTTTTCCTTTTAGTGAAGTTACTGTTTGTGAAGTTGCATTAATTGTACAGCATAGCCACACAATAGCCGTTATAGCAATTATTTTCATTTACAATTTTTCTTAAAAATAGTAAATTTACTTTTAATACGCTCTTTTAGGTATTTATTTCTTTTTTACTATTTTTAGCAATTCTTACTACTAATAAGAAATCAAATTACACATGAAGAGCCATATTAATTATAAAATTTTTACGGATAAAAAACTAGTACTTGAATATTTTTGTGGAAACCTTTCATGGAAAGACCTCATGGAAAACAAAAGAAAATTGGCACTTGAAAAAAACTACGACCCTACTTTTAATATTATTGATGATGTGAGAGATGCGTTTATAGTTTATAGTGAAGATGATATTATAAAATTTGCAGATTTAATAAATAGTACAAAAAAACTAAATGGTAATAGAAAAACAGCCATCTTAACAGATACTCCAAATCAATTAATAAATTCTATAACTTTAGATACTGTTAAGCATACACCTTTTAAACTTAAAACAGTTAGTACACTTGAAGCCGCTACAAAATGGGTGAATGCTGTTTCCTCTGATTTTCAGTTTATTAAAGCCTCTTTAGATGAATTAAAAAAGGAAGCCATTAATAGCTAAAATTGCATTTCTAAACTTCATAAATTACAGATTAACTATCCTTTTTTCGCTTTAAATCTTATTATATTTTAGCTTAATAGCTCAAAATTTGTTAGTAACTTAGCTTTCCTCAAAATTAACCTATGAAACAATTTTTATCCATATTTATATTCGTATTACTTACTTCAGCTTCTTTGTTTGCTCAAAAAAACTTTCAAATAAAAACAGTTGCTTTTTACAATTTAGAAAATCTGTTTGATACCATTAACGACCCTACAAAAAATGATGAGGCAAGTCCAATGATGGAAATTAAAGAAAATAGAAGTGCTATATATCAAAAAAAACTAAACAATATGGCTAAAGTACTTTCTGAAATTGGTACAAAAGAAGCTAAAAATAGCCCTGTGATTTTAGGTGTTTCTGAAATTGAGAATAGAAAAGTGCTTGAAGACCTAACACAAACAAGTTATTTGAAAGATAAAAATTATGAGATTATTCACTATGATTCACCAGATTTAAGAGGAATTGATGTCGCTTTATTGTATCAACCCAACTATTTTAGACCAATTCATCATGAACCTTTTGAGTTAAAATTATGGAATGAAAATGGGACGCGAATTTACACAAGAGATCAATTATTGGTTTCGGGTTATTTGGATGATGAACTAATTCATATCATTGTAAATCATTGGCCTTCAAGAAGAGGTGGAGAAGAAAAAAGTAGATCAAAACGAGAAAAAGCAGCTTATTTAATCACACAAATTATTGAAAAAATAAAATTAAGTGACCCAAACCCTAAAATTATTATTATGGGTGATTTAAATGATGACCCAACAAATTCTAGCTTAAAAACAGTACTAAAAACAAAGGCTATTAAAGCAAACGTACAAGAAGGAGATATTTACAATCCGACAGAAGATATGTTTAGACGTGGGCAAAATACGCTGGTTTATAGAGATAATATCAACCTCTTTGACCAAATTATGTTTACCTCTCCTTTGCTAACTACAAAAAAGGATTATTCAACATATAAAATGTATAAAGTGAATGTTTTTAACCCGCGATATTTAACTACTCAAACAGGAAAATATAAAGGATATCCTTATAGAAGTTTTTCAAGAAGTACTTTTATTGGAGGTTACAGTGATCATTACCCAATTTATATGTATTTGATAAAAGAAAATTAAAATTTATTCCTCTTTTATGTCTTTTAATAACAGCTGAAGACTTGTGTTTCCATTCCAATGGTTTTCATCAATATTGAAAGCCGCTTTAAACGAGTTTCTGGTGGTAGTTAACTGGTGTTTATCTCCCATACTAAAACCAATGGCATTGTATGTTTTTTGATTGGCCCCTTCAAAAATATTTAGCTTTAAATGAGTTTTATCTTCTCCAACTTTTTTTCCATAACCATTATCTCGTAAACCACTAGCCATAAAAACAGGTTTCATATTTTGAGGCCCAAAAGGTTCTAACTGTTTTATAATTCTATAGAATTTAGGTGTTACATCTGATAGACTTATTTCTGAGTCAATAGAGATTTCTGGAGTTTGAAGTTCTTTTGGTAACGTTTTTTTTACAATGGCTTCAAACTTCGCTTTAAAATTTTGATAATTTTCTTCTTTTAACGTTAAACCAGCTGCGTATTTATGACCTCCAAATTGTTCAATAAACTCTGAACATTGCTCTAAGGCATTATACACATCAAAACCTTTTACTGAACGTGCAGAAGCAGCCAATTTATCACCACTTTTTGTAAAAACTAAGGTTGGTTTATAATAGGTTTCAATTAGTCTAGAAGCCACAATACCAATAACACCTTTATGCCAATTTTCAGCATAAACAACTGTTGAAAAAGTTTGCTCTTCATTATTGTCTGTAATTTGTTGTAAAGCTTCATTTGTTATCGTTTTATCTAAAATTTTTCTTTCGTTATTATTTTTTTCAATTTCTGAAGCAAATTTTACAGCTGTATCTAAATCCATTTCGGTTAATAACTCTACTGCATAATTTCCGTGCTTTATACGTCCGGCTGCATTAATTCTTGGAGCTAATATAAAAACAACATCTGTAATAGTGAATTTATCCTTTTTTACTTGCTGAATCATGGCTTTAAAACCCGTTCTTGGGTTTTGATTGATGACTTGTAAGCCAAAATAAGCCAATACTCTATTTTCACCAGTAATTGGAACAATATCAGCGGCAATTGCGGTAGCAACTAAATCTAAATATTCAACTAAATCATCAATAGTTTGATTTCTTTCACTTGCTAAGGCCTGAATTAGTTTGAAACCAACACCACAACCACACAATTCTTTATATGGGTAATTACAATCTGCTCGTTTTGGGTCTAAAACTGCAATTGCATCTGGTATTTCATCACCAGGTCTATGATGGTCACAAATAATAAAATCTATGTTTTTTTGATTGGCGTACTTTACTTTATCAATGGCTTTTATACCACAATCTAGCGCAATAATTAATGCAACCCCGTTGTCTTCGGCATAATCTATTCCTTTATAAGAAATACCATAACCTTCATCATACCTATCTGGAATATAGGTTGCAATAGTTGGGTGCAATGTTTTTAAATAAGAAGAAAGTAGTGAAACTGAAGTTGTTCCGTCCACATCATAATCGCCATAAACAAGTATGTTTTCTCCAGAAGTAATTGCTTTTTCAATTCTTGTAACCGCTTTATCCATATCTTTCATTAAATACGGATTGTGCAAATCGCTTAAACTAGGTCTGAAAAATGCTTTCGCTTGATCAAAATTTTCTATTCCACGATTGACTAACAATTTAGCAATTGTGTGTTCAACTCCTAATTCTTGAGCTAACTTTCGTGTTTTTTGAGGATTTAATTCTGGTTTTAATGTCCAACGCATAGCAGTGCTTTTCCCTCAAAAGTAAGTAAAATATTTTATTGCGCTATGTACTGAATTTCAGTTGTAAGTTTTGAAAACTGGCGAAACATTTCCATAACACCACAATAACGGTCTACAGAAAGGTTTACTGATTTTTCGATTTTATCTTTTTTGAAATCACTACCATAAAAACGATAAATTACATGCACTTTATCGTAATATTTAGGGTGCTCATCAGTTAAATTTGCTTCAACTTCTATTTTGAAATCATCAACCTCAGCTCTCATTTTTTTCAATAAAGAAGCAACATCCATTGCCGTACAACCTGCCATAGCAGTTAACATCATCGCTTTTGGGCGTAATCCTTTTCCTTGTCCACCAACTTCTTCTGCGGCGTCAATCATTACGTTTCCTTCAGGCGCTACGGATTCAAAAAGCATTTGTCCTTTCCAACTAACTTCTATTTTATTTGTCATAATAGTTTTAATTTTAAAAATGCAAATTTAAAAGAATTTTACTGCTTGGGTAGTAACTTTCTTTACAATTTATATACTTATACCATATAACTACTTTAAAAATGAGTTCAAGAGCTGGTCACATAATGGATATGATGAATCGCATAAGGCAAAATGCTACTTTAAAAGTTTCGAGGAGGAATAAATTTAAAGGTGGAAATAAACATAAAACTATTTCTAACGAAAAAACAACGTATGATTTCCCTGAAGTGTCAAATTCTAAATTATAAAGTTCAAAATTAGAGAAGAAGCTTTAAAAGATAGAAAAAAGCAATACTTATATTGGGTGCTTTCTATTCTTCTAATTGCCTTCGCCTTTTTGATCTTTAACTTTGCTTAATAGTTTTAAACATTAGTTTACCATTTATTTTGTAACTTAGCTAAACCCACTATTTTTTAGTGAGGTAAAAATGGTAATTAATTGAAGACTAATTAATTAAACCGTAATTGCTATGAAACTTAAATATAAAATATACCCAGAAAAAAGGTTATTAGTTGAAATTATTTCAGGTACTTTTAACTTTATTGAGTTAAAAAATTTATTTGAAAAACTTAGTAAAGACAAGCAATTCATGGAGTTTGATAAAGTGCTAACTAACGTAACGGAAGCTAAATTCAAAATTTCTATTTTTGAGGTTGATGAATACATCAAATTAGTTAAAAATATTACAAAAGATAGAGAGGTAAAGTGGAGTATTATTACTTCTAAACCAAAGGCCACAGCTTTATCAATGTTAATTACTCTTGATCCTTTTTTTAGAAAAAGTACCAAGGTTTTTAGCACACTAGAAGCTTGTGTAGATTTTTTAAATATTGATTTTGAAAAAGAAAACTTACTGGAAAACGATTATAAAATTATTGATTTTTAAGTCAAATTTTCTACATAAGAAAACTACCTTTTTTAATGTGAATTTTAATTACTTGCGTCAATTGTAATCATTGGATTAAAACAACTCCTGAATAGCTTTAGCTACACCATCATTTTTATTAGTATCGGTAATTTTATGAGCAATTTGAAGTACTTCATCTTTTGCATTTGCAACTGCAACTCCTAAACCAACAGCTTTTAGCATTTCAATATCGTTATAGTTATCCCCAAAAGCTACCACATTTTTTAATGAAATTTTAGAATAACAATTTTTCAACAACACTTCAATTGCTGTTTTTTTTGAAATTGAATGATGTGAAATTTCAATATATGTTGGCTTAGAACGATATAACATAATTTCATCTGAATAATTTTTTTTAAGCGTTTTGTATAAAAAATCTATTTCATCTTCACCTCCCATACACATAATTTTATGTGCGCCTTTATTCTCTTTTTTCCATTGAGATAATACAGACTTATTGGATTTTATAGTTGGTGTAACCTTCGTGTTATTAGCTTCTCTTTTTGCCCAAAAATCCATTGAAGTCACATACCATTCATTTGCATAATACAAGCTTAAATGAATTGAAGTTCTTGAACATTGGTTTATAATTTCAGCTAAAACAGTATTGCAAATCACTGTTGAATGTAAAATAGTATCATTCTCCAAAACCAGTCCGCCATTATACGCAATTATTGGAGTTGTTTCATTTTTAAATTGCTTTTGCAAATGCCTCATAGCTTTTGGCATTCTTGAAGAAATAAGCACAAACGGAATTTGTGAAATTCGCTGTACCTCATTAATTGTAGCTTCAGATAGTTCTCTGTTTTTATTTAAAAGCGTACCATCAATATCAGTACAAATTAATTTATAAGGCATCTTTTATTTTTTATTCAGCTGCAAAAATAAGCAATCAAATATTAGTATTTCTATTGAGTTTTAAACACTGTTTTTTGATGTTTTTTTACAAAATAGATTATTAAAACAATTCACTTACCTTTGCCGCCATGAAATTTACAGACTTAGGAATTAACGATCGAATCTTGAAAGCTTTAGAAGATGAAGGTTACACACATCCAACACCCATCCAAGCAGAAGCAATTCCTATTTTATTAAATAGAAAAGATTTACTAGGGTGCGCTCAAACAGGAACTGGTAAAACGGCAGCGTTTACAATTCCTATTTTACAACATTTGTACAATAGTAAAAACGACCATAAAGGACAACGAAAAATTAAAGCGCTAATTGTTACACCAACACGTGAATTAGCCATACAAATTGCGCAAAATATTACTGATTACGGAAAATATACCGGCATTACCAATGTGGTTATTTTTGGTGGCGTAAAACAGCGGTCACAAACTGATGAATTGCGAAGAGGGACAGATATTTTGGTAGCAACTCCTGGACGTTTGTTAGATTTAATTTCACAAGGGTTTATTTCTTTAAGGTATATAAAATACTTCGTTTTAGACGAAGCCGATCAAATGTTGGATATGGGTTTTATTCATGACATTAAAAAAATAATAGCCAAATTACCTGTAAAAAGGCAATCGTTATTCTTTTCCGCTACAATGCCTTCTTCAATTATAGATTTATCGAGTAAAATTCTTGGTAATTATCAAAAAATAACCATAAAACCAAAGCAAGCAACTGCTGAAAAAGTTGAACAAGCAGTTTATTTTGTAAGTAAGCCTAATAAATCTAAGCTACTAATTCATCTTATAAATGAAAACCCAAACGCCTCAGTGCTTGTGTTTTCAAGAACAAAACATGGCGCTGATAAAATTGTTCGAATTTTAGGAAAATCTCAGATAAAATCTGCAGCAATTCATGGCAATAAATCACAAGGTGCTAGACAACGTGCTTTGGGTAATTTTAAAGATGGAAAGTTAAATATATTAATAGCTACAGATATTGCTGCACGAGGTATTGATGTGGAAGATTTATCGTTGGTTGTTAATTATGATTTGCCAAATATTCCCGAAACGTATGTTCATAGAATTGGACGTACAGGAAGAGCCAAAGCAAGTGGTATTGCTTTATCTTTTTGCAATGTTGAAGAAAAAGCATATTTGAAAGATATTCAAAAGTTAATTAATCAAGAAATTCCTGTAATTACAGAACACCCTTTTGTTGATGATGAAATTGAAGCTGCTCCAATACCAAAAGGCCCTTCAAAAAATCAAAAGAAAAAAATAAAACGTCATTCGTCACAAAAACCTAGAGATGGTGAAACTAAAAATACAAACCAATCTAGAAGAAAGGCATCAAAAAAGCGTCGACGTTATTAACGTAAGTTTACTTTAAACAACAAAACCCATAATAAGATACAAAATTGTACTTATCAATCCGCCAATTAAAGCATAAGGTAATTGTGTTTTAACGTGATCTAATCGAGTAGGCAAAGGGAATTTCACCCTAAGCCTCTCACAGAACCGTGCTTGA
>CAYPNJ010000023.1:0-23764 GCA_964412305.1 uncultured Lutibacter sp.
CTAAATATGATATTTATCATATCGGGTAACAGCACTAATACCGAAATTTGTAGTAGACAATTTTTAGAACATAATTAAACTCAAAAAAAGGTTAATTATTAAATAAATTTAAAATGAAAACTACTTCACTTTTTATAATTCTTGCCTTATTTACTTTACAAATTAATGGACAAAATACATTAGCCTATATAGGAGATGTATCAGATTTAACCAATGTGGAGCTACCTAAAACTTCTAGAAAAATAAATTCTCAACCTGAATTCCCTGGAGGAACTAAAGAATTATCTAAGTATTTAAGTAAGAATATTAGATACCCCAGAAATTCTAGAACATCTAGCTCTAGAGGAAGGGTAATTGTGTGTTTTAAAGTTAAACAAGATGGTGCAATCTCAGAAGTAAAAGTTATTAAAGGCGCTAATAAAGTTCTTAATAAAGAAGCTAAAAGAGTAGTAGCAAATATGCCCAATTGGAAACCTGCTTTCGAAAATGGAAATGCTATAAGCACAGTGCTTAGAATTCCAATCGTATTTTTCAGAAACTAGTAAAATAAACCTACTTTTAATCATAAAAAAAACTCCTCATTTAGAGGAGTTTTTGCTTTTAGAAAAGTTTAATACATTTATTGTTTTTTTCCTAGAATTTTTATATCTGTAAATTCTTTACTTACTATCAAAATAGTGTCTTTAATTTTTAGTTTCTTCATATCAAAATCTTCGTTATCTACCATAATTTTGTCTATTTTAAATGGTAAACCATGTAAATTAAGCTCAAACGTATCATATTCCGTAATAAATTTTCCCGATTTAAATTGCTGAATTGTTAAAGAGTTGCTTTTACCTACTAGCGAAAAATTTCTTAAACTATATCTGCCCTTCTTATAATCATAACCATCATGTGCATCTTCATATACTTGAGATTTTTCTTTTCCAAGTTTAAAATATACCTCTAATTTTAATTCCTCAACCTTTTTTTCTCCAACATACTGTTGAATAGGGTATTTAGGGATAATTGCTCCTTCCTTAATATAAATTGGCATGCTATCTATATCCGCATCTACCCATTTCTCTTCACCTCCACTTACTAATTCACCATCCCAGAAACTGTACCAGTTTCCTTTAGGAAAAAACATTCTTCTTCCTTTAGCATTTGGTTCTAATATTGGGCATACTAATATTTTTTCTCCAAATATAAACTCATCATTTCTATAATGTGTATGTGCGTCATGTTGATCAAATAAAACTAGTGATTTTAAAATAGGCACACCTTCATTCGCATACCTCCAAAAAGAAGTATATAAATAGGGTAATAATTGATATCTTATTTCAATAAATTTTCTAACAATATTCGTTACATTACTATCAAAAGCATAAGGTTCTTGGTCTCCGTGATCTCCTGATGAATGAGTTCTACAAAATGGATGAAATATTCCTAGCTGAATCCAACGTGTAAATAACTCGCCATTTGGTTGTTCTGCAAAACCACCAATATCTGAACCTACAAATGAAAAACCAGATAAGCACATGCGTTGCGCTTGTGCATTTGCAATTGATAAATGATCCCAAGTTGCTACATTATCACCTGTCCAAGTTGACGTATAACGTTGCGTACCAGAATAAGCTGCCCTAGTAATTACAAAAGGTCTTTTTGGATATGAGAATTTTTTCAAACCATGGTAGGTTGCCCTAGCCATTTGCATCCCATAAACATTGTGTGCTTTTCTATGGCTACAGTTGTTTCCATCATAATTATGACGTACATCATTTGGGAATGTTTTCCCTGGAACATCCATAACAGCAGGCTCATTCATATCGTTCCAAACACCCTTTATTCCTATATCTTCAATTAATTCTTTAAACAAATTAGCCCACCATTCACGTACTTCAGGATTTGTAAAATCTGGAAAATAACATTCTCCTGGCCAAACTTTCCCTTTCATATAAGGCCCATCAGCTCTCTTACAAAAATAATCTTTTTCTAAACCCTCTCTATAAATACTATAATCTTTATCTATTTTAATTCCTGGGTCAATAATAGCTATAGTTTTAAAACCATCGTCAGCTAATTCTTTGACCATACGTTTTGGATCAGGAAAATATTCTTTGTTCCATGTAAAACATCTAAACCCTTCCATGTAATCAATGTCTAAATAAATTGCATCGCAAGGAATTTTCAGTTCTCTAAATTTTTTTGTGACCTCTTTCACTTTAGATTCTGGGTAATAACTCCATTTACATTGATGATATCCTAGTGCCCATAATGGTGGTAAACTTTGTGGTTTCCCTGTTAAATCTGTATAATTTGAAACAACATCAGACATTTCTGGGCCATAAATAAAATAATAATTCATTTCACCTCCTTGTGCCCAGAAACTTGTAATATTTCTACGTTCATTGCAAAAATCAAAAAATGACCTAAATGTATTGTCAAAAAAGATTCCGTATGATTTTTTATCATGCAGCCCAATATAGAAAGGGATTGTTTTATAAATTGGATCAGAATCTCTACCGTATGCATATGAATCTGTAACCCAATTTTCAAAACGTTTTCCTTTTAAGTTATTCTGAACAGGTTTATCACCTAACCCATAATAACTTTCACCATCTAAAGATGATTTGGACATTTTTACTACATTTCCACCATGTTCATAGCTTTCCTCCCAATGAAAACCTAATTCATCTTGACAAATTAATGTATTGTCTTTAGCATCAAATATTGAAGTACGCATATCTAATTTAGAAATATGGCAAATTAATTTTGATGTTCTAATTATATATATTTTTTCATCTTCTGTTACTTCAAGGTGATTAAATCCTTTACTAGCATTATCCGATATTGCATATGAAAAATCATTTTCAAAAATTGAAGTTGTAGTAAATCTAAAACGCAATACACTATCACGTTCAACTGTAACTTGTAAAACAACATCATTATCACTTTCAAAGTATAAGGTATCTACATCTTTTTTATAGGAAACTATTTTTGAAGGAAACAAATTCCCTTTATATTCTAATTCCGTGTTTAAAATCATAATTTAAATTCATTAAATTGAAGTTGCAAACCTACTGAATTTAATAAATTCAGAGGCCTTCTTTTCCTTAAAAATACTAAGGATATATTGAGTTTATTGTAAAATTACAATACTATTAATGTACTATAATGAAGATTCCCTAAATGAACTTTAAAATAGTAATACCTAGTGGTGGCAAAGTTAACACTACTGAGTATTCTCTATTATTCCAAGCTTCCTTTTCAATAAGAATTTTGTTAGTATTTACAGTTCCACTTCCTCCATATTTTAAGTGATTACTATTAAACAGCTCATTTAATTTCCCTTTTTTATGAACTCCAATTCTATAATTTTCTAATGTATTAGGTGTGAAATTACAAACAACCAAAATATCATTTATGGTGTCATTTCCTTTTCTTAAATAAGAAATAACCGAGTTCTCATTGTCTTCATAATTTATCCACTCAAACCCATCATTACTAAATCCTTTTTCAAATAAGGCTGGTGTTGTTTTATATACTTTATTTAATTCAGAAAAATATAGTTTAGTTTGTTTGTGTGGTTCAAATTCTAACAAATTCCAATCTAAACTTTGTTCAAAATTCCATTCTTCATATTGTCCAAATTCACTACCCATAAACAGTAATTTGGTGCCTGGATGGGTAAACATATAACCATATAACAATCTAAGGTTTGCAAAACGCTGCCATTCATCACCTGGCATACGGCCTAAAATTGATTTTTTACCATATACTACTTCATCATGTGAAAGAGGTAGCATAAAGTTTTCAGTAAAAGCGTAGGTTAAACTAAATGTAATATCGTTTTGGTGATGTTTTCTATAGACTGAGTCTTTCTTGAAATATTCTAAAGTATCATGCATCCAACCCATCATCCATTTCATTCCAAACCCTAAACCACCTACAAATGTAGGTTTAGATACCATTGGAAATGCTGTTGATTCTTCAGCAA
Source organism: uncultured Lutibacter sp. (assembly GCA_964412305.1). Classification (GTDB taxonomy): domain Bacteria; phylum Bacteroidota; class Bacteroidia; order Flavobacteriales; family Flavobacteriaceae; genus Lutibacter. Next base: position 3,980 of record CAYPNJ010000023.1, read on the forward strand.
TTGTTTGTACATCTGGAAAGGATTTGTACACTTCAATATTTAATTCTTTTAAAAATGAAATGACATCTAAATTTTCATTCCCACCATATATATTTGGGTCCCACTCACCTTCTCCTCTAGAATAATCTAAAAATAACATAGATGCTACTGCATCAACTCTTATACCATCTGCATGATATTGGTCTAGCCAAAAAATTGCGTTGCTAATTAAAAAGGAACGAACTTCATTTCTACCATAGTTAAATATTAAGCTTTTCCAATCTGGATGATATCCTTTCTTTCTATCTGGATGTTCATATAAATGGGTTCCATCAAATAGACCAAGTCCATGAGCATCTTCAGGAAAATGTGAAGGCACCCAATCTAAAATAAGCCCAATATCGTTTTGGTGCAATTTATCTACTAAATATTTAAACTCATCAGGATAACCAAAACGTGAAGTAGGTGCAAAATATCCTGTCAATTGATATCCCCAAGATGGATCGTATGGGTATTCCATAATTGGCATTAACTCCACATGTGTAAAATTCATTTCTTTTACATACTTCACTAAATCATCAGCTAATTCTGTATAGGATAAAAACCGATTTTCTTCTATGTTTTTCTTCCAAGAACCTAAATGGACTTCATAAACTGAATAAGGAGCATCAATTGCATTATTTTTTTTACGCTTCTTCATCCACTTAGTATCTTTCCAAGCATAAGCATCATTCCAAACTACTGAAGCAGTTTTTGGTGGATGTTCACATCGCCTTGCATAAGGATCTGCCTTTTCAGTTTTAATATCGTTATTATTACTCTGTATTTTATATTTATACACTGTTCCCTTTCCAATTTTTGGTATAAAACCTTCCCATATACCGCTTTCATCCCAACGTACATTTAATTGATGTTCACCTTCTAACCAATAATTAAAATCTCCAATTACCGAGACTGCTTTTGCACTTGGTGCCCAAACTGAAAAATAAGTACCTTCAACTCCATCAACTGTGGTAATATGTGACCCAAATTTCTCATATAATCTGTAATGTTTCCCTGCTTTAAAAAGGTCAATATCAAAGTCTGAAAACAGACTAAATGCTTTTACTTGTGCCATATTTTAATTATTAATAATATTTGAAATTCCTTTTAAAGGAATTAATGCCCAACGTGGACGGGAATTTAACTCATAACCAAGTTCATATACTGCTTTTTCTAATAAACAGTATTCTAAAATAAAAATGCGTTCTTGATGGTATCCAATATTTATGTTTGCATCCTGAATTTTAGCAACATATGTTTCTAAAAATACGCCTGTAAAATATCTATACAATAACTCAGCTGCTTTAAACAATCTTTCTTGTGATTGATTGTATTTATTTGAATTATTAAAAATTGTTGCATAAATAGCATAGTGAAACGATCTAAATAACCCCGCAACATCCTTTAATGGTGGCTGTTTTACTTTTCTATCTCTAATTGTACTTTCTGGTTCTCCTTCAAAGTCTAAAATATAAAAGTCATCGTCTTTTACCAAAATTTGTCCTAGATGGTAATCTCCATGAACTCGTATACGCTCACCTTTTAATTTTGTCCAATCAAATTTTACGAATCGTTTTCTAATGATATTTTTTTTGCTTAAAAACTCATTGGCTAATTCTAATGCTAAACCATCTAGCTTATGCAAGTTATTTTCAATAGTATTCAATCTATTTTGAAATTGGTACAGCAACCTGTTTTTCAACCAAACTGTATAATCTCCATTAAATCGTGTTGGGGTAAATGAGGTATCTTCAAACTCAGACCCTAAAGTGATGTGCATTTCAGCAGTACGCTTTGCCAACGTTTGAATTTTTAAAAATAAGTTTAAACCAACCCAATCTATTATTTGTGGAGGAACGTCATTAATTCCCAATCTTAAAAATAATTCTGTTTGAGGTAATGAATTTACATCTATATTTTTAGTGTCTAAATTCTTAAAAACAACATCCAATTCTTTTAACATATATTCCCAAGCATCTCCTTGGTTTGGTACCATTTCTTGCATTAAAGCAATGGTTATATGTGAATTTTCTGAATCTACAATGTTAATACTACCTAAAAATTTAGGGGTGTTTTTAAAATCTTTCTTTTCTGATAAAAATCGACTCATTTCATAATCTGGATTTTTATCTGCGTAAATTCTTCTGAAAAATTTTAATACATATTTCTCATTATAAACAATTGATGTGTTGCTTTGTTCTAACCCCATGAACCTTGATGATTCATAGTTTACATTTTTAAAAGTTGGACTCTTATGATACTGAACTTTACTTTTATCTTTTGGAACCGCATTTAAAATTCGTTCAAAAACTAATCTTCTATAAGCTTCCAAATTAATTGCATCAATAATATACCCTTCTTGCCCTTTAATACTTATTGGCAGAATTCTATCTTTTTTAGCAAAATTTTCATCTGAAACAAATGCAATTGGTAAAAAATAATGTTGATAAAAAGCTTCTTCAAAATTAATTTCTAAAATTAAACCGTAATAAACTTCATCACCTTGTTTAATTTTAAAATATTCTGAAAGTTCTATATATTTAAGTTTACTTGCTTTACCTCCGTACCAACGTTGTTTTACTATATAATCTTCTAAAACATCTGAAAGAAATACTTTTACAAACTCCTTACTGTCAAGAAGTTCTTCCCATAATTCATCAAAATTAAAAGGTGTTTGTAATTCGTTTTTTTCCATTTGTTTAGCCATGTTATTTTTTTATTTTAAATATATGAAAAGGCAATGAAGAGTCCAATTCTATATAATTCCAATCAGAATTCCAATGGTAACTATTAGCCGTTATTAAATCAACAACTTCAACTGGATGTCCATGTGGTATTCCTAATTTAGAAAATGGCAAAAGAACTGTTCCTTGTTGCGTATGATGTTCATCTAAATTTATAATAATTAAAAGTTCGCTTGTTTTAGCATCATTCCATTTATAAAAAGCTAGCAAGTTTTCGTTTTCAATTTCACAAAAATGAATATTATTTGTTTGCTGAAGCGCTTCTTGCTCGTGTCTAATTTTGTTAATTCTAGAAATAATAGTAGTTAGCTTATTTTCTTTAAACCAATCATAATTACACAATTGAAATTTTTCAGAATTTAAATACTCCTCTTTACCTGATATTGCATCACTTATCATGTGCTCAAAAACGGGTCCGTAAATCCCAATATTTGAACTTAATGTTGCAGCTAAAGCGTAGCGTTGTATATATTTTGCTTCGTTTGCGCCTTGCAAATGAAACGGATTTATATCTGGCGTATTTGGCCAAAAGTTTGGCCTAAAATACTCACGCTGATCTGTTTTAGTTAACTCGTTCATATATTCAATTAACTCATGCTTATTATTTCGCCAAGTAAAATAAGTATACGATTGCGTATAGCCTTGTTTTGCTAACTGCTGCATTACTTTTGGTCTTGTAAAGGCCTCAGCTAAAAATAATACATCTGGATATTTTTTCTTTACTTCGCTAATAATCCAATTCCAAAAATAATAGGGTTTTGTATGTGGATTGTCAACTCTAAACACATTTACACCACAATTTATCCAATAAAATAACGTGTCTAAACATTCATCCCAAAGAGCCTTAAATTCTTCGCTTTCCCAATAAATTGGTAATATATCTTGGTATTTTTTTGGCGGATTTTCAGCATATTGAACCGTTCCATCTGGTCTCCATTTAAACCAACTTGGATGTTCTTTTACCCAAGGATGATCTGGAGCGGCTTGTAATGCATAATCCATTGCAACTTCAATACCTAGTTTTTTTGCTTTATTCACTAGCGATTTAAAATCACTCAATGTTCCTAGTTGCTGATGAATATCTTTATGGCCTCCATCTTTAGAACCAATTCCCCAAGTTGAACCAACATCTCCTTCAAATGCTTCAGTTGTATTATTTTTCCCTTTTCTATTTACTTCACCAATTGGGTGTACCGGCGGAAAATATAAAGTGTCAAACCCCATATCCGCTACTCTTGGAAGTAGCTTTTCACAATCTTTAAATGTACCATGAACTCCTTCAGTTTCAGAAGTTGAACGAGGGAAAAATTCGTACCAAGTACTAAATTGCGCTTTTAATCTATCTACATATACTTTATATGTTTTAGAAGTATTCGCTAATGTCTTTTTAGGATATTTTGTAAAAATGTTATGCAATTTTTCACTTTGAGCTTCAATAACAGCTTGGCTGTACAATTGATCTTCAAAAAAAACTTTTTCTAACTTTTTTAAATACTTTTTTTCAGTTTCGGAAGCTTTACTTGCAACTGATTTAAGATATTCAACACCTTCAAGTAACTCTGAAACTACTTGCTGATGATCTTCAATTTTACGTGTTATTCCATGTTGCCAGTTTAAAGCATAATCTACCCAACCTTGAACTTTATAACTATAAAAACCTTGTTTTTTAGTTACAAATGAAGCCACCCACTCATCATTATCGATAAGCTGCATTCTAGCTTCACTCCATTTTTTTTCATCTTCTTGTTTATATAAAACTGATGCTGCAATAATATCATGCCCATCACAAAGCACATGTGAATTAACTGTAACTATTTGATTTACTACTCTTTTTATAAAAAATTCACCATCATTAATTTGTGGTGAAATAGAATCAATTACTACTCTTTTTTGATTTTGCATTCTTATTCTCTAATTTATTATACGCTTAAATTTTATACCCATTTGGTATCACAGCTCCCTTCTTAATTACTACAATTCCATCTCTAATAGCATACAATTCAGTTTCTGAATCTTTTAAATGCTTACCTCCATTAATTTTAACATCATCACCAATACAGCAATTTTTGTCTAAAATAGCATTTTTAATAAAACAACGCTCACCAATTCCCATTGAAATTATTTTTTTATTTTTAATTTCTTCTAAAGGCTGGTAGTAATCTGAACCCATCATGTAGGTATTAATAACTGTAGAATCTTTGTCTATTTTAGAGCGTATTCCAATTACTGAATGTTCAATTTTAGCTGCATTAATAATACAGCCATCTGCTAATACTGTTTTTTCTAAAATAGTTCCAGAAATTTTAGCTGTTGGTAACATTCTGGCATGTGTATAAATACGCTTGGATTTACTATACAAATCAAACTGAGGAAAATCATCTGTTAACGCTAAATTAGCTTCAAAAAAGGATTCTATATTACCAATATCTGTCCAATAATCTTCAAATTGATAACTTATAACTTTATGTGTGCCAATAGATTGAGGGATAATTTCTTTACCAAAATCATTTGTGTCAGGGTCTTTCATTAAATCAATCAACAAGTCTCTATTAAAAATGTAAATACCCATAGATGCCAAATAGTTTCTCCCTTCACTTTCCATTTGCTCACTAACTTCTGAAGTCCAATCTGGCAATAATTTAGCTGCTGGTTTTTCTATGAAAGAAGTAATATCATTATCACTATTTGTTTTTAAAATACCAAATGAAGTTGCATCTTTTGCATTCACAGGAATTGTTGCTATAGAAATTTTAGCTTTTGCTTTCACATGCTTTTTAATCATCTCATCATAATCCATTTGATACAATTGATCACCCGATAAAATTAAAGCATAATCAAAATCATGTCTTAAAAAATGATGCATACTTTGCCTAACTGCATCAGCAGTTCCTTGAAACCATTTACTATTACCAGGTGTTTGTTCTGCAGCCAATACATCAACAAAAGCAGTACTAAAAAAACTAAAATGATACGTATCTTTAATATGGCGATTTAAAGATGCCGAATTAAATTGTGTTAACACAAACATTCTTTTAATATTTGAATTGATACAATTTGAAATTGGAATATCAACCAGGCGATACTTTCCTGCAATTGGCACAGCAGGTTTTGAACGTGATTCTGTTAATGGGTGTAATCTAGATCCTTGTCCACCTCCCAAAATAATTGCTAAAACCTTTTTGCTTGCCATAATTTATACTTTTATATTAATGATTTATATAATTCTTCAACTTGTTTTGCAATGGCAACCCAATCAAAAGTATCTTCAACTCTTTTTCTACTATTTTTTGCCATTTTTTCTCTTAAGTCTTTATTTTGTACTAGTTCGTTCACACCAATTGCTAAATCTCTTGAAAACTTATCCGGGTTAATTGGTTCAAAAGGAGCCTCACTTTGTTGCTCTAAAGGAATTAAAAGTCCTGTTTCTCCATCTACAACTACTTCTTTAATTCCTCCAACTGCACTGGCTACAACTGCTGTTTCACAAGCCATAGCCTCTATATTTATTATTCCAAAAGGTTCATAAATTGAAGGACAACAAAATACATCGGCATGTGAATACAATTGAATTACTTCTTTTTTATCTAGCATTTCATCAATCCAAATCACATTTTTACGTGTTTTTTTCACTTCATTTACGCTATTTTCCATTTCTTTTGCAATTTCTGGCGTATCAGGTGCACCAGCGCATAAAACTATTTGTGTATCTGAATCAATATATTTTATAGCATTTACTAAATGAATAATTCCTTTTTGCTTTGTAATTCTTCCAACAAATAACACATAAGGTTTTGTTTTGTCTATTCCATATTTTTCTAAAGTAGAAGTTTCTTCAGTTACAACATACTCTTCAAGATTTATTCCGTTATATATTACAGCTATTTTATCTTCGGAAACATTAAAATGTTTTAACACATCCTCTTTTGTCTCTTTGGATACAGCAATAAGAGCATCCGCCATTTCAATGGCTGTTTTTTCAATCCAAGAAGAAGCATCATAACCGCTACCTAATTGCTCTCTTTTCCATGGTCTTAAAGGTTCTAAAGAATGGGTTGTAATTACCAATGGAATTCCATAACATAATTTTGCAACGATACCTGCAAAGTGCGAATACCAAGTATGACAATGCACAATATTAGCATCTGTCTTTTCTGCATTCATATGAATACAAGTACTTAACGTTTTAAAGACTGCTTTTAATTTATCATCCGATTCTTCAAAATTTGGATTTTCAAAAGGAAACCCTTTCACTGTTAAATTACCAGTTTTAGCATCTTGATCTCCAAAACTTCTAACATCAATCTCCATTAATTTTGCTAATTCGTCAGCTAAATATTCAACATGGACACCAGCACCACCGTAAACATATGGTGGGAATTCTCTGGTAAAAAAAAGTGTTTTCATAAGATATTTTAATAATTAATTTCTACTTATTAAGTAACATTAAATTCCCTTTTTTATATAGAAAATTTAATGGAAAAGTTACAAAAAATTAACAGTACTAATTACATTTTTTACGAAAACGTTATCGCATTAAAGCTTTAGAATTTATTCTAAAAACAAAAAGAGAGAAGTTTAGAACTTCTCTCTTTTGTTTGTAACAATTTTATTAATTATAATTTAAATATTTTGTTTTTTAATTAAATTTAATGCAGACCCTTCATTAAACCATTCTATTTGACCTTCATTATAAGTATGATTTAATTTTATAGTATCTACACTTGCATCAGCATGTACAATTTCTAAAGTTAACTGCTTTCCTGGTGAAAACTCATTTAAATCTAAGAAGTTAAATGTATCATCTTCTAAAATTAAATCGTAATCTGCTTCATTAGCAAATGTTAAACCTAGCATTCCTTGCTTTTTTAGGTTTGTTTCATGAATACGTGCAAATGATTTTACAATAACAGCTGCCACCCCAATATGACGTGGTTCCATAGCTGCATGCTCACGTGAAGAGCCTTCTCCATAGTTATGATCTCCAACTACTATAGAAATTACATTTGCTGCTTTATAAGCTCTAGCTGTATCAGGTACCGGTGCAAAACTACCATCTAATTGGCTTTTTACATTATTGGTATCCATATTATATGCGTTTACGGCACCTATTAAGCAATTATTAGAAATATTATCTAAATGACCACGGAAACGTAACCAAGGTCCTGCCATAGAAATATGGTCAGTAGTACATTTCCCATGTGCTTTAATTAGTAACTTTGCTCTTTTAATTTCACTTCCAATTGGTGTAAAAGGAGTTAATAATTGTAAACGTTCTGAATCAGAACTTACAACTACATCTATCCCTGAACCATTTTTAATTGGCTCTACATAACCCGCATCTTCAACAGCAAAACCTTTTGGTGGTAATTCAAAACCTGTTGGTTCTTTTAACAAAATCTCTTGCCCATCTTGATTGATTAGCTTATCCGTCATTGGGTTAAAATCTAACCTGCCTGCAATTGCTACTGCAGCAACCATTGAAGGAGACGCTACAAAAGCGTGGGTATTTGGATTTCCATCAGCTCTTTTTGAAAAATTTCGGTTAAATGAGTGAATAATTGAATTTTTCTCTTGCTTATCGGATCCTTCTCTATCCCATTGTCCAATACAAGGACCACAAGCATTTGTAAATATTTTAGCATTTAAATCTTCAAAAATAGCTAACAACCCATCTCTATCAGCAGTAAAACGTACTTGTTCTGAACCCGGATTGATCCCAAATTCAGCTTTTGCAACAATTTTATTATCTACTGCTTGTTTTGCTACTGAAGCGGCTCTAGATAAATCTTCATAAGATGAATTTGTACAAGAACCTATCAACCCCCAATCAACTTTTAAAGGCCAATCATTTTTGGTTGCTTTCTCATTCATCTCACCAACTTTTGTTGCTAAATCTGGAGAAAAAGGACCATTGATATGAGGTTGTAATTCTGATAAATTAATTTCAATTACTTGATCAAAATAGCGTTCTGGATTTTCATATACTTCATCATCACCTGTTAAATAAGAAGCTATTTTGTTTGCTTCATCAGCTACTTCATCACGGTCAGTTGCACGTAAATAACGTTCAATAGATGCATCGTAACCAAAGGTTGAAGTTGTAGCACCAATCTCAGCTCCCATATTACAAATTGTCCCTTTCCCTGTTGCCGATAGTGCTTTTGCACCTTCACCAAAATACTCAACAATACAACCCGTACCTCCTTTTACAGTTAATAAACCTGCAACTTTTAATATTACATCTTTAGGTGCAGACCAGCCAGATAATTTTCCAGTTAATTTGATTCCAATTAATTTTGGAAATTTTAATTCCCAAGCCATTCCTGCCATAACATCTACAGCGTCAGCACCTCCAACACCAATTGCAATCATTCCCAAACCACCAGCATTTACGGTATGTGAATCTGTACCAATCATCATTCCTCCAGGGAAAGCATAATTTTCTAAAACTACTTGATGAATAATTCCTGCACCTGGTTTCCAAAAACCTATTCCGTATTTATTCGATACAGAAGCCAAAAAATTAAATACTTCACTACTTGTATTTAATGCATTTTGTAAATCTTTATCTGCTCCAATTTTTGCTTGAATTAAGTGATCACAATGTACAGTAGTTGGAACTGCTACTTTAGTTTTACCAGCTTGCATAAATTGTAATAATGCCATTTGTGCTGTTGCATCTTGACAAGCAATTCTATCTGGAGCAAAGTCTACATAATCTTTTCCTCTAATAAATGCTGTATCTGCATTTCCATCCCAAAGGTGATTGTATAATATTTTTTCAGATAACGTTAAAGGTTTTCCAACTACTGATTTAGCAGTATCAACTCTTTCTGTCATTCGGTTATAAACACCTTTAATCATTTTAATATCAAAAGCCATATTTCATATATTTTATTTAATTGTTTTATCCACGCGAAGTTACAAAAAATGATGCTCTCAATTAAATAATTCACAATATCCTGTGCATTTTTAAATATATAAATACGAAAAACCGTATTTTTTTTTAAATGCATAAAAAACACTAGCGAAAACGTTGTAAATATTAAGAATATGATAAAAATTAAGTAGGTCTATAAGCCGGATTTTGTACTTAAAAAGTTCTTATCATTTATCTAGGCTATAAATTACTCTATAGCTCAAGCTGCCCACCCCTTGAAATAGAGCGAGTAACTCTAAAATTTCAATATACGTGGCATTTCACCGCATAGAGTTTACCTGGTTTCACTACAGCCGAACTGTACTTGCTTTCTGTTGCACTTGTCCTCAACTTACGTTGGACGGATGTTATCCGCTATGCTACTCTTTGGTGTCCGGACTTTCCTCTTCGTTAAAACGAAGCGATAAGATGACCTACTTAACTTTGCAAAAATAAGCTATTAAATTGATTAAATAAAAAAACCCACTCAGAATCTGAGTGGGAAAATTGCTATGAAAAAGAAAAAGTGCTATTAGGTATTTCACTAATAACATTTTATCAAATATACTTTATTTTTTAATACAAATAAAAAGTAAAGTATATTTCTTTAAGAAAACATATCTTTTACTTTTTCAAAAAAAGATTTATCAAATTTTGATGGATTAGGTTCAAAATTTTCGTCTTCTTTCATTTTTTCAAAAAATTCTTTTTGCTCTTTTGAAAGACTTTGAGGTGTCCAAACATTTACATGAACTAACAAATCTCCATTACCATAATGGTCTATACTTGGCAGTCCTTTACCTCTTAAACGTAATATTTTACCTGATTGTGTTCCTGGTTCAATTTTAATTTTCACTTTTCCAGAAACTGTATCAATATTTTTGCTTACACCTAAAACAGCCTCAGATAAATTAACATACAAATCAAAATGTAAATTAGTTCCTTCACGTTTTAAAGTATCGTGTTTAATTTCTTCAATAACAACAATTAAATCACCATCAATAGAATTATTTCCTGGTGCAGCATTTCCTTTTCCATTCACTTTTAACTGAACTCCTTCTGTAACCCCTGAAGGAATTTTAATAGAAACTGTTTCCTCTTTTACCTCAAGTCCACTACTATCAGCCCCTTTTGGACGTTTATCAAGAATTTCACCAGCACCATGACATGTAGGACACGTAGCTGCAGTTTGCATACGACCTAAAATAGTGTTAGTTACACGCATTACTTGCCCCTGACCATTACATGTTGAACAGGTTTTAAATGTAACACCTGAAGCTTGAACTTTTCTACGTACTTTAACTTTCTTTTCTATTCCGTTTGCTATTTCTTCAAGAGTTAATTTAACTCTAATACGCAAGTTACTACCTTTAACACGAGCTCTACCTCGTGAGCTTCCACCACCAAAGCCGCCACCACCAAAAGCACCTCCAAAAATATCACCAAACTGACTAAATATGTCATCCATATTCATTCCTCCACCACCAAAACCTCCAGCTCCTGCACCACCATTTTCAAATGCAGCATGTCCATATTGATCGTAACGAGTTTTTTTATTATCGTCACTTAAAATTTCGTATGCTTCAGCAGCTTTTTTAAAATTTTCTTCAGCTGCTTTATCTCCTGGATTTTTATCTGGGTGATATTTAATAGCTTTTTTTCTGTATGCTTTTTTAATTTCAGCTGGTGTAGCATTTTTTGAAACACCTAATATTTCGTAATAATCTTGCTTCATCTTTTTTGAATTATTGTCCTATTACAACTTTAGGATATCTTATTACTTTCTCTCCCAGTTTATAACCTTGTTCTACAATATCAATTATTTTTCCTTTTAAATCATCTGAAGGTGCTGGAATTTGTGTTATAGCTTCGTGTAACTCAACATCAAAAACATCTCCTTGCTTTACTTCTATATAGGTTAACCCCTTTTGATTTAATGAATTTTGAAGTTTATTTTTAATCAACTCCATTCCTTTCAATAATTCTTTATCTTTTACTTTTTTAATTTCGGTTAAACCCCTGTCAAAATCATCTAAAATTGGCAATAAAACTGTCATTAAATCTTCGTTGGCAGTTCTAAATAATTCTATACGCTCTCTTGAAGTACGCTTTTTATAATTTTCAAATTCAGCAAATAAACGTAAAAACTTATCTTTTTCTTTTGAAACTTCACTCTTTAACTGCTCTTCAGTGCTTATTTCTTGAGTTTCTTCTTGTTGAATATCTTTGTCTTTTAAATCTTTTTCCTCTTTAATGTATTTCTTTTTACTCATTATTTTTATCTAAAAAAATTATCATTTTATAAGTTGCAAAAGTATTGCCATTTTTTGAATTATGCCAATATGACATTTATTTTATTAAAAACTTAAAAAGAGGTATCTTAAACATAAAAAAAGACTAGCTAACTTATAGTAACTAGTCTCTTTAATTTGTTTTATTTTAGAGTTAATCTACCCTCGTTATTTTTGCACCAATAGCTCTTAAACGCTCATCTATATTTTGATAACCTCTATCTATTTGCTCTATATTTTGAATTGTACTTGTGCCACTTGCTGATAGTGCAGCAATTAATAATGAAATACCAGCCCTAATATCAGGTGAAGTCATCGTAGTTCCTTTTAAACTAGATTCATGATTCATACCTATAACAGTTGCTCTATGCGGATCACAAAGTATTACTTTAGCACCCATGTCAATTAATTTATCTACAAAAAATAAACGGCTTTCAAACATTTTTTGATGTATCAATACACTTCCTTTTGCTTGTGTAGCTACTACTAAAATAATACTCAGTAAATCAGGTGTAAAACCTGGCCAAGGAGCGTCAGATATTGTTAAAATTGAGCCATCTATAAAATTTTGAATTTCATAACTATCTTGTTCAGGAATAAAAATATCATCACCTCTTCGTTCTAAATTAATTCCAATTTTTTGAAAAACACGTGGAATTAAACCTAAATCATCCCAACTAACATTTTTAATTGTAATTGAAGATTTTGTCATAGCAGCCATTCCAATCCAGCTACCAATTTCAATCATGTCTGGCAAAATTCTATGTGAACATCCTTTCAACTCTTTTACACCTTCAATAATTAATAAATTAGAACCAACCCCTCTAATTTTTGCTCCCATACTATTCAATATTTTACAAAGTTGTTGTAAATATGGTTCACAAGCTGCATTATATATAGTTGTTATTCCTTTAGCCAATACAGCTGCCATTACAATATTAGCAGTTCCTGTAACTGAAGCTTCATCTAATAGCATGTTAGTTCCAACTAATTCATTGGCCTCAACACCATAAAACTTTTCTTCTTTATTATATCTAAAAGTTGCTCCTAACTTTATAAAGCCCTCAAAATGAGTATCTAACCTTCTTCTTCCAATTTTATCACCTCCTGGACGAGGAATATAGCCTTTCCCAAAACGTGCTAATAGAGGTCCAACAATCATAATTGACCCCCTTAACGAACTTCCATCAGTTTTAAATTTATCTGATTCTAAATAATTTAAATCTAATTCATCAGCTTGAAATGTATAAGTATCAGTATTTAATCTATTAATTTTAACACCTAACTCTCCTAAAATAAAAATTAATTTGTTGACATCTCTTATGTCTGGAATATTGCTAATTGTAACTTTTTCAGCTGTTAACAAAACTGCGCAAACAACTTGTAAAGCCTCATTTTTAGCACCTTGAGGGGTAATATCACCACTTAGCTTATGACCTCCTTCTATAATAAATGTAGCCATCTTTTTAGTTAAAAATTAAGTTTTTAGTACTTTTTTTTAGGTCTTTGTTTGTGTGTGTGTTTATTACTTTGTTTACTCCCTGAAGGTTTTCTTTTTCGTAATAAATCTTTTACTTCTGATAACTTTTCATTTGAATTTGTTAAATCAATTTTCCCCTCAGATAAATCAACTAAATGTTTGAAAATAATAGCATCATCAACAGTATCTTTATTCCAATTTAAATAACATTTTTTCATATGATTTGCAATGGTATAAAATAATGCATCACGCGCATCGCCTTCTTCCCATGTTAAAGCAGTATTAATCATCGTTTGAATGTTATTACCATAATATCTATACTTAGATGCATATTTAGGATATTCTAAACGTTCCGGTTTTGCTTGTAAGACTTCTTTTTCCAATTTTTCGTATGGTGAGTCAACATCTAATTTAAAATCAGATATAATAAAAAGCTGATCCCATAATTTATGCTTAAAATCTGGAACATCTCTTAAATGTGGTTGTAAATTACCCATAACATCAACAATAGATTTTGCCATTTTATTGCGTTCTACGACATCTTCCAAAGCTATGCAATGGTCTACTAATTTTTGAATATGACGTCCATATTCTGGGATAATTAAATGCGATCTATTTGCATTGTATTCTAAATCAAATTCCATGTATCTATTCTTCTATTTATAATATGCAAATTACAATATAAATATTGGTTTTACAATGATATTTTAGCTTATAATTGTGAGCTTTGCGAATTGTAGTAATAATTTTTTAACACCAACGGAAGCAAATCTTATTTCTGCTTTCTGATTTGCTCCTGAGCCTTCTAAACTAATAACTTCTCCCTTACCAAACTTTGTATGTGCTACAATATTGCCTCTAATAATTGAGCTATCAAATAAATTTGATGGTGAAACTGAAGTTTTTGAAACTTTTTTTAAATTTTTTGGAGATGTAAATTGTGGTTTTTGTATAGCTGATCTTTTTATTGGTGTACGCTGAATTGGTTTTTTAAAGCGGATTTTATGTTGAGGCACACTCCCAAAAATGTCTTCATCTAAAAATTTATGTTGTTTTGGGATAGTTGCCTTAACCGTTAAGAATTCTAAATATTGTTCATCTATCTCTTCTAAAAATCTGCTTGGTTCACAATCAATTAACTTTCCCCATCTATATCGTGTTTGCGCATAGCTCAAATACACCTGCTGTTCAGCTCTTGTTAATGCTACATAAAAAAGTCTTCGTTCTTCTTCCAATTCACTTCTAGTATTTATGCTCATGGCTGAAGGAAATAAATTTTCTTCCAAACCAACAATATAAACATATGGATATTCCAGCCCTTTTGCTTGATGAATAGTCATTAATGAAACTCTAGGTGTATCATCTTTCTTTTCACTATCAAAATCTGTAGCTAAAGCAACATCTTCTAAGAAAAATACTAAGGAATCTTCTTCCTCTTTTTCTTTTTGAACATCTACAAAATCTTTTAATCCGTTTAATAATTCTTGAATATTTTCAACTTTACTAACTCCTTCAGGGATGCCATCACTTTCTAAATCTTTAACTAATCGAGTTTGTTTTATTACAAATTCTGCAACTTCAAAAGCATTTTTACTTTGTGCTTCAATTTGAAAATGTTGTATCATAGTCACAAAGTTTATCAACTTTGTTTTTGTACCAGCATTTATATTTATATCGAGCTGATTTAACGTTAACAGCAACTCAAAAATAGATTTCTTATAGTGGTTCGCTGCAACAGAAAGTTTATCAATAGTAGTTGCACCAATACCACGAGCAGGATAATTTATAACCCTTTTTAAAGCTTCTTCATCATTTTGGTTTATCAATAATCGTAAATAAGCTAGCGTGTCTTTAATTTCTTTACGTTGGTAAAAAGACAAGCCTCCATAAATCTTATATTTAATATCTTTTTTCCGAAGCGCATCTTCAATAGCTCTAGATTGGGCATTTGTACGATATAAAATTACAAACTCAGAATTTTTAAGCTGCAAATTCATTTTGTTATCAAAAATTGAATTGGCTACAAAACGACCTTCTTCAGCTTCCGTAAAAGTTCGCATTACTTTTATTTTTGAACCTGCATCATTAGCTGTCCAAACTTGCTTATCCAACTTTGTTTTGTTTCTTTGAATAACACTATTAGCAGCTTCAACAATATTTTTTGAAGAGCGATAGTTTTGCTCCAATTTGAAAATATTTACCTTATCATAATCTCGTTGAAAGTTTAAAATGTTCTGAATATTTGCGCCACGAAACGAATAAATACTTTGAGAATCATCACCAACCACACAAATATTTTGATAACGATCTGCCAATGCTCTTACAATTAAATATTGTGAGTGATTTGTATCCTGATATTCATCAACCAAAATATATTTAAAACGATGCTGATATTTTGCTAGCACAACAGGGAATTTATTTAAAAGTTCGTTAGTTCTTAACAATAAATCGTCAAAATCCATTGCGCCTGCCTTAAAACAACGATCTACATATTGTTTATAAATCTCCCCTATTTTCGGCCTACTTGCCATTTTATCGGCTTCCATCAACTCCGGATTATTATAATATGCCTTAACAGTAATTAAACTATTTTTAAATGAAGATATTCTACTTAAAACTTGTTTGGGTTTATATCTATCTTTATCTAATTGCATTTCTTTTATAATAGAAGAAAGCAAACGAACGGCATCTTGTGTATCGTAAATTGTAAAGTTTGAAGGAAACCCTAAATGATGCCCTTCAGAACGTAAAATGCGTGAAAACACTGAATGAAAAGTACCCATCCACAAGTTTTTCGCTTCAGAATCCCCAACAACACTTGCAATACGGCTTTTCATTTCCCGAGCAGCTTTGTTGGTAAAAGTTAATGCCAAAATATGAAAAGCATCAACATTATTATGCATTAAGTTGGCTATTCTATACGTTAAAACACGTGTTTTACCTGAGCCAGCACCCGCAATAATAATCATGGGTCCATCCTTATGCAAAACAGCTTCTCTTTGTGATTCGTTAAGATTTTGTAAGTAATTAGTCACAGAAATTCTTTAAAAAACCAAAAGTACTATTCCAAAGTTAGTTTGGCAATAAAAGTTATTGACAAAGTATAAATAATTATACGGGGTGCTTTTTAAACTGATTTATAAATAACATCAATAAACCAATTACCATTACAGCACTAAAAATTAGCAACAATAAATTGTAGTTTATTATTGGTGAAAGACCTTGTAAAAATAAAAACCCTTGAAAAAATAATAAAAATTCTGTTACAAAAACTCCAACCAAAAAAGTAATTACACCTAATTTTGAGAAGCTGTTTTTTAGCACAACTATTTTTAGTTCATCTAAAATCAACAATAATAGTACACTCATAAACGCCAAAGTAAACAAGTGCAAATAACCAATAATAAAAAAAGGTTTTAAAGCTAATGACTTTTCTACTATAAATGGGAATGCTGAAGCAATTTGTATTGTAATTTTTAAACTATAAGCCATTAACGCAAAACTTAACAAGAACTTAGAAATGGAACTCCATTTTAATTGTTTAAAAACTTGACGCATAATTTTCAACAAAAATAGTAATGAAATAAACTGTAAAATTGAAGCTGCAAACCCAACAATATAAAATATTGAGGACACATTACTCCATAAAACAGATAAAGCATATGCTGGTACACAAGCAACATTTAAGTATACAAAAAAGTTAGTTTGGCTTTTTTTTGAAATTACAATTTTCTGTTTTTCAAAAATTTTAAATAACAATCCAAATAGCACAAAAGCAAAATAGCCATTGTACAAAAAATGCAAATAAAAATATACGGTGTTGTAATATAAATCTGTCTTTCCCTGCGTAACGATAACCCCTGCCAAAAACCACGTTGCTAAACTTGATAACAGATAATAGTAAATACCATATTTTATTAATTTACTACTTATAGAATTCCCTATTAAATCTTTTAAAATTCTATACGATAATACATAGCTTACAATTCCAAAAATAGAAAGAATCATAATTGAAAAAAACTTATAACCACCTAAAGGAAAGCTAACTAACATTAACGTAATCGTTATAAGTATAATTATAAGTGTTACTTTATAAACTACTTTTTGTTTACTTGGAATTTGAACAAAATTCCTTAAAACAACAGCAATTGTTGCAATATAGCCCCATCCCAAAAATGCCACATGAGAATGACTTTGTAAAAAGTGTTTATAGTTTACAAATTGTAAAGGAAATGTAAAATTCCACCTTAATAACAGTCCATAAATTGCTGATAACACAAATAAAAAAAGCGCATACAGATATAGAAATTTATTATTTTTTGTCAATAACATTTATGAGTTTTAAGTATACAAATAAACAAGAATTAAATTTAATTCTTGTTTATTTAGCATAAAAAAACGGCTTCAAAATTGAAGCCGTTCAAAATTTAATATACTATTGTGGATTATTAATTTTACTAATTCTTATTTTTTAGCAAACGTATAAGTTATACCAAACATAACCATATCGGTAGTCATATCATAGCCAACTTTAGTATTTGGAACTTTCCCAAGTGGATTTGCTGGCGTTATTGCCATTGGACTTAACATTGATCCTTCAGTTTTACCATCACTCATTCCGTGGTGATAAACAGCATCTAGCATAAATTTGTCATTAATTGGATAGCTAAATCCAAATTGGAATGCATGTTTGATAATTGCACAAGCAGGCATTGAGAAAAATGTTAATTCCTCATCAATTGGATTGCTACTGTATGTATATCCAAAACGTAAAGGTAATTTTTCGATCCCTTTATATTGTAAACCTGCTGAAATAACACTAATACTATTCCAACCAAAACCATTTACTGCTCCTGTAGGAAATCCATTATCTCCAATTTCCCAACCTGTTTTTTCAAATCCATCTGCATTTTCATAATCAACATAACGATAATCTAAAGCTAAATCAAATTTTGATTTTGAATAACCCAAACCAATAGAGTAAACAGCTGGATAATTCATAGTAAATTTAGTTTCAGGAGCTTTACTTCCATCTAAATATTTACTATCAAACTTCATATCTCCAAAATATTGTTGTGTTTTATAAGAAGCTCCTATTTTAAAACCACTTTTGGTATCATAAAATACTCCTATTTGAGCACCAAAACCAAGTGATCCAGCTTTATCACTTTCCGGATAGCCTTTTCCTGTGAAATCTGGTCTTGCTAAAGGATTAGGTCCTATTTCTAAAGCTCCATAGTTTATAGTTGGCTCTATACCTATAGAAAACTTTTCTGAAACTTGATATGCCCAAGTAAATCCAACTTGTAATAGCATATAATCTGAAGCTAAACGACCAAAACCTCCTGCATACTGAGGGAAACCAATTGGATTTGTAGGTTCATTTGGATTAAAATTTGAGTTAGGATTACCCAATAAATCTTGAGGGTAATTCAAATCTTCAGCAAAATCAACACCAAAACCACTAATCCCAAATGCAGAAACACCAAACGTATGTTTACTACCTTCTTTACCCCAAACATAAGCTATTGCAGGCATAGGAGAAATCCCTTTATCATCTTCAGCAGAACCACTTAGAGTAAAACCACTTCCTGGATCTGTTACTGTAGAGTATAATTTTGGAGAACCTGAAAAAGCTCCAATGTCAAATTTTAATATTTTCCCATCAAATACAGAAATAGCTGCAGGATTCCATTGTAATGCTCCACTAATATCTAAAGGTTGTGCTGTTGAAGCACCACCCATTGACATGTTAACTGCTCCAACTCCTTGCATAATGTGCCCTGTTTGGGCAAAAGTTGCTGTTGTAAAAAGTATTACTACTAATCTTAATAATTTTCTCATAATTGTTATTTTAATTTAATGTTCTTCAGTTGTGTAACAATTGTTACACAACTGTCAATCAGTCTGTTACAAATATTACACTACAAAATTAGAATCTTATTATTCTTTAGTTAATGATAAATATCATTAAAAAAAAATTGGTGTGTAACATTTATTACAAAACATTCAAAAATAAATTTAAATATTTCAAAGTGTGATCCTTATATAATTTTTAATTTAGCAGAAATTAGTTTTAAAAAAATAATTACTATAAATGGATTTAACCAAAATAATAGAAACACTTAGTTACACTTTTCCTTCAATAATTGTTGGTGTAGTTGCATACCTATTCTTCCGTAAGTATACTAAAACCGAAGAAATAAAATTAAAAATCAGCTTACAAAAAGTAAGTAAAAAGGATTCATTACCTATAAAACTGCAAGCTTATGAAAGAATGACCTTATATTTAGAACGCATAAATCCTTCCAAATTAATAATTAGAGTCAC
>CAYPNJ010000024.1:0-22477 GCA_964412305.1 uncultured Lutibacter sp.
ATAACTGGCCAAGATGTGTTCAAATAGCATGGCAATTACACGATATTTATGGGGAATTAGTTGAACAACAAGATTTTTTAATTAAACCTGAAGGGTTTAACATTCCTTATGATGCTGAACAAATACATGGAATTTCTACCCAATTAGCCGAAGAAAAAGGGAAGACTCTAGATGAAGTTTTACAACTTTTTAATGAAGCGCTTTCAAAATCCAAATTTGTAGTTGGTCAAAATGTAAAGTTCGACCTTAATATTATGGGTTGTGAATATCACCGAAAAAGTATTGACTCTACTTTAAACCAATTACTTGTTTTAGACACATGTACTGAAAAAACAGCAAGTTTGTGTCAAATTCCAGGAGGTAGGTATGGAAAATTTAAATTACCAACCTTAACCGAATTACATCAGCATTTATTCAAGGCTCCGTTTAGTGAAGCACATAATGCAACAGCCGATGTTGAAGCTACTACACGTTGTTTTTTAGAGTTAATTCGTCGTAGAAATTATACAAAAGAACAACTAGCTGTTCCTGCTGATTATTTCCAAAATTTCGATGCTAAAAACCCAACAACCATCAATGTTATTGGGTTAAAACATTTAAATCTTAAAAAAGAAAGTCAAAAGTTAAAAGCAGCTCCAAAAGCTGAAACACCTACTTTCTCTTCAAAAAGCATTGAAGAGCTCAACGATGTTAAATTTTCACATTTACATTGTCATTCCCAATTTTCAGTTTTACAGTCAACTTCAAGCATAAAAAATCTTATCAATTCAGCTGTTAAAGATAATATGCCAGCAGTTGCTATAACTGATACAGGAAATATGATGGGAGCTTATTATTTTGTAGAAGAGGCCATTGCTTATAATGATTCTATTGATAAATTGTATGAGGGGAAAAGTGAAGAAAAGAATACAAAAGAAAAATCTTATGTAAAACCAATTCTAGGAAGTGAATTTAATGTTTGTGAAGACCATACAGATCGTACCCATAAAGATAATGGATATCAAATAGTTATTCTTGCAAAAAATAAAAATGGCTACCATAACCTAGCTAAAATGTCGTCACTTTCACATACTAATGGATTTTATTATGTGCCAAGAATAGACAAAAAAATTATTGAGCAATACAAAGAAGATTTAATTATCCTTTCAGGAAATTTATACGGTGAAATACCAAGTAAAATACTAAATATCGGCGAAAAACAAGCTGAAGAAGCTTTGCTGTGGTGGAAAGAACAATTTGGTGACGATTTTTATCTCGAAGTAATGCGTCATCAACAAGAGAATGAAAACCATGTAAACGATGTACTCATCCAATTTTCAAAAAAGCACAACGTAAAACTAGTTGCTACTAACAACACATTTTACACTACGGAAGATGAAGCAGAAGCACACGATATTTTATTGTGTGTAAAAGATGGTGAGAAAACGGCAACACCAAAAGGAAAAGGAAGAGGCTTTAGATACGGATTACCAAATAACGAGTATTATTTTAAGTCGCAAGAACAAATGAAAAATTTGTTCGCTAATTTACCTGAAGCCATTTCAAATATTCAAGAAATAGTTGATAAAGTAGAAATTTACACTTTAAAAAGAGATGTATTGCTACCTAAATTTGATATACCTCAACAATTTATTCACCCAGAAGATGAAAAAGATGGAGGTGTAAGAGGTGAAAATGCATACTTAAAACATTTAACTTTTGAAGGTGCAAAAAAAAGGTATGGAGATGAATTGGATAAAGACACACAAGAACGATTAGATTTTGAATTGTCTATTATTGAAATGACTGGCTATCCTGGTTATTTTTTAATTGTTTGGGATTTTATTTTAGAAGCTCGAAAAATGGATGTTTCCGTAGGTCCTGGTCGTGGTTCTGCTGCTGGTTCAGCAGTTGCATACTGTTTATGGATTACCAATATTGACCCAATTAAATACGACTTACTTTTTGAGCGTTTCTTAAATCCAGACCGTGTATCATTACCCGATATTGATATTGATTTTGATGATGAAGGCCGTCAAAAAGTAATCAATTTTGTAATTGAAAAATATGGTGCAAGTCAAGTTGCTCAAATTATTACTTATGGTACCATGGCAGCAAAATCTTCCATTAGAGATACTGCACGAGCATTGGATTTACCTTTACCAGATGCAGATAGAATTGCCAAGCTATTGCCATTAATTAAATTACAACATATTTTTGGTGATGATGATAAAAGTAAAGGAAAAGTAAAAGCCTTAAGAGCTGAAGAATTTGATAATATTAGTGAATTAAGAAACATTGCTGAAGGTGATGATTTAGAAGCAATAACCATAAAACAAGCTATTGCATTAGAAGGTTCCGTTAGAAATACAGGAACTCACGCTTGTGGGGTAATTATTACACCAGAAAAAATCACCAATTTAGTTCCGGTTGCAACTGCTAAGGATAGTGATATGTATGTAACCCAGTTTGACAATAATGTTGTTGAGAGCGCTGGGCTACTAAAAATGGATTTTTTAGGGTTAAAAACGTTAACCCTAATTAAAGATGCTGTAAAAATTATTAAAGCAAAACATGGAGTCGAATTAATTCCTGATGATTTTCCTTTAGACGATCCTAAAACTTATGAACTATTTCAACGAGGTGAAACTATCGGTATTTTTCAATATGAATCTGCAGGAATGCAAAAGCATATGAAATCGTTAAAACCAACCGAGTTTGCCGATTTAATTGCTATGAATGCCTTGTATCGTCCAGGTCCAATGGAATACATTCCTTTGTTTATTATGCGTAAACATGGGGAAGAAGAAATTGAATACGATTTACCAGAAATGGAAGAGTATTTAAAAGAAACTTATGGCGTAACGGTGTATCAAGAGCAAGTGATGTTACTTTCACAAAAACTAGCTGGGTTCACAAAAGGTGAAGCAGATAAGTTGCGTAAAGCAATGGGTAAGAAAATTTTTTCGATGCTAGTTGAGCTAAAACCAAAGTTTATTGAAGGTGGAAAAGCAAACAACCATCCGGAAGAAATTTTAGAAAAAATATGGAAAGATTGGGAAGCATTTGCCGCCTATGCTTTTAATAAATCGCACTCTACTTGTTACGCATATATTGCCTATCAAACTGCATATCTAAAAGCACATTATCCTTCTGAATATATGGCTTCTGTTTTGTCTAATAATATGAACGACATTAAACAGGTTACCTTCTTTATGGAAGAATGTAAACGTGCTGGAATCCCTGTATTAGGGCCTGACGTTAATGAATCCTATTTGAAATTTGCAGTAAATAACGAAGGCGCTATTCGCTTTGGAATGGGAGCAATAAAGGGTGTTGGTGGTGCTGCAGTTGAAGCTATTGTTAAAGAACGTAAAGAAAATGGAAATTTCACCTCAATTTTTGATATTACCAAACGGGTAGATTTACGTGCTTGTAACAAAAGAGCTTTTGATGGTTTGGCTATGGCTGGAGGTTTAGATTCTTTTAAAAATGTACACCGTGCTCAATATTACCAATTAGATGAAAAAGGAGTTACTTTTATTGAAAGAGCCATTCGCTACGGAAATAAGTTTCAAGAAAATAAAAACTCTGCACAAATATCTATGTTTGGAGAAGCTTCTGAAATTCAATTTCCTGAACCTGAAATTCCTTTTGCTGAAAAATGGGGAATGATGGAAGAATTATCGAAAGAAAAAGAGTTGGTTGGAATTTATATTTCTGGACATCCTTTAGACGATTTTAAAAATGAAATTAAATATTTTAGCAATTCAACTGTTGCAGCCTTTAAAGAAGATTTGAATACATATGTAGGTGCAAATTTAAGTTTTTCAGGAATTTTATCTGAAGTACAACACAGAACATCTCAAAACGGAAATAAATGGGCTTCATTTTTTATTGTAGACTATAGCGACAGTCATGAATTTAGAATTTTTAAAGACACTTATTTAAAATTTAAACCTTTTTTAATTGACAATGAATTCCGTCAATTTAAAGTCAATATAGCTGCCGGGTGGAGAAATAAAGATGGTAAAATGGGTGAGCCGCGAATTAATTTTACAGATATTCAAATTTTACAAGATGTACTTGAAAAACAATCTAAAAAGATTACACTTCAGCTAGATGTTAAAAAAATAAATAAAAGTAGTATTGAAAATCTAAACAAAATCTTAAAAGAAAACGAAGGAAATGTCCCATTAGACCTTTTAGTGTATGACTTAACCGAAAAAATGAAATTAAACATGCACAGTAGATCTGTAAAAGTAAAAGTTGACAATGATTTTCTGAAAATATTAGAAAACGAAGAAATTAAATTCAAGCTTAATTAAACTATTTTAAACGTAAGCTCTCTAAACAAACTTTCTAAATTTTTAGTTGAAGTGTTTAAACTTAAAATTTTAAGTCCGTTGTCATGTGCAAAATCAAAAACCACAGAACGCATGTCTTTTTTAGTATCAAAAGTTAAAACCCACGAAGTATCGTGAATATTATTAGCCAATTTTAAATGTGGAATTGATGAAATAAATTGTTTTTCAATTTTAAAATCAAACTCAACTTCTATCATTTGTTCTTGACCCGATTTAAGTGAACTTAAATTTTTATCAGCAATTAGCTTACCTTTATTAATTAATAGTACACGATCACAAATTGCTTCAACTTCTTGCATAATATGAGTAGAGAATAACACCGTTTTATCTTTTCCAACTTCTTTAATTAAATTTCTTATTTCAACCAATTGATTTGGATCTAAACCCGTAGTTGGTTCATCTAAAATTAAAACATCTGGGTTATGTAACAAAGCTGCAGCCAAACCAACACGCTGTCTATACCCTTTTGAAAGCTGATTGATTTTCTTGTGTGCTTCAGA
Source organism: uncultured Lutibacter sp. (assembly GCA_964412305.1). GTDB lineage: Bacteria > Bacteroidota > Bacteroidia > Flavobacteriales > Flavobacteriaceae > Lutibacter. The sequence continues at coordinate 4,847 of CAYPNJ010000024.1, forward strand.
AATTAAACCAACTTTAGAAATAATTTTATCAACCTCACTTTTATCAATCTTATGAATAGAAGCATTGAATTGTAAGTATTCTTTCACATACATATCTATATACAACGGATTGTGTTCTGGCAAGTAACCGATGCTTTTTTGGGCTTCAATTTTGTGCGTACTAACATTAAAACCATTTACCAAAGCAACACCTTCTGAAGCATCTATATACCCCGTAAGTATTTTCATTAAAGTAGATTTTCCAGCTCCATTTGGACCTAAAAATCCAACAATTTCACCTTTTTTAATTGAAAAACTAATTCCACTTAATGCTTTTTGGCCACTATATAATTTGGAAATATTTTTTACTTCGATAGACATTTAACAAAAATACATTTTAATTACAATTTACCTCTTAATAATAACGTTGTATCCTAAATTTATTTTTTAGAACTTTGTAAAAAATTATAAATGGGTTGTTTAAGAGTTATTTTATGTGTCATTTTCCCTCCTTTGGCTGTTGTAGATAAAGGGTGCGGTTCAGTTGTAATTGTATTTATTTTAACTTGCTTAGGGTGGATTCCTGGTGTAATTGCCGCTTTAATTATTAACAACAACCCAAATAGCTAATGCAAAAAGTTATACTAAAAGAATTAGGTTTAAAAGATTATAACGAAACCTGGAAGTACCAAGAAGAACTTTTTAAAGGTGTTGTTGATATAAAAATTAATAACCGAAAAAATAATTTAACCACTCAAACGCCTAATTATTTTCTATTTGTAGAACATCCACATGTGTATACTTTAGGAAAAAGTGGCGACTTAAGTAACTTATTACTTGATGAAACCCAACTAAAAGCTAAAGGAGCTACTTTTTACAAAATTAATAGAGGTGGTGATATTACGTATCACGGTCCCGGTCAAATAGTGGGTTACCCAATTTTAGATTTGGATAATTTTTTTACTGACATTCACAAATACTTGAGATTTTTAGAAGAAGTTATTATTAAAACTTTAGCTGAATACGGTATAAAATCTGAACGTAGCGAAGGTGAAACAGGTGTTTGGTTAGATGTTGGAACACCATTTGCTCGTAAAATTTGTGCGCTAGGTGTTAGAGCAAGTAGATGGATTACGATGCACGGATTTGCATTAAATGTAAATACCAATTTAGGTTATTTTGATAATATTATTCCTTGTGGAATTAAAGGAAAAGCTGTTACTTCATTAGAAGTTGAATTGAATAGAAAAGTTCCTTTAGAAGAAGTAAAAGAAAAAATTTTAAAACACTTTATTGAACTATTTGAAGTTGAATTTACAGGTTAATTTGATGTTTAATTGATAGGATGCTAAATCAAGCTCTACAAAAACACCTTTTTATCCAAAGTTACCCAACATAAAAAATCACATCAAAAATTTGGATTTTAGTTGACTTTTCGTTAAATTTACTTACTTTTGTCAACCAAACAAAAATAGAGTGGAAAATCTAATCGCATATAGAATTAAAAGTGCTAGGAAATTAAAAGGTTTATCTCAACAAGAAATTGCAGATGAATTAAGCATTTCTAAGCAAATGGTAAGCAAATATGAAAAAGGAACTTCTATGCCTACTAGTTCAAAATTAATTAAACTTGCCCGATTATTCAATTTGAAAATTGATTATTTCTTTAGCCCATTTAAAGTTGATATTGGAGAAGTAAATTTCAGAAAGAAATCAAGTTTTCCTATGAAGAAACAAAATTCACTGAAAGAACGCATAAAAATTAATCTTGAAAACTACCTTTGGATTGAAGGAGCGTTATCAATTGATTATACTTTTAAAAATAATTTAAAGGATTATAAGATTGAGAGTATTAACGATATTGAAAATGCAGTACTTAAATTAAGAACTGAATGGAATATTGGAACTGACCCAATACACAATATTATTCAGTTACTTGAAGACAAGGAAATCAAAGTCATAGAAATTTATGACACTGATGATAAATTTGACGGTCTAGCAACTTATGTAAATGATAAGTATCCTGTTATTGTTGTTAATGGAAATTTTCCTGTAGAGAGAAAAAGATTTACTCTACTACACGAATTAGGACATTTACTTTTAAATTTACCTGATTGTGAAATAAATGAAGAAGAAAATTACTGTAATAAATTTGCTTCTGAATTTCTATTACCAAAAAACATAGTTATAAATGAGTTTGGCGGAAAACGAAAACATATTACTCTAGCCGAATTGATTTCTACTCAAAAAAAATATGGAATAAGTATTCCTGCAATTGTTTATAGATTGGTAGATGCTAAAATCTTACCGAAAGAGCGTCAAAAACAATTCTATATGAAAATGAATTTCAATCCAAGTCTAAAAAAAGAAATTAACTACTCAAGATTTGAAACCCCAGAAATATCAAATCGATTTGAAAGACTTGTATATAGAGCACTAGCACAAGAAAATATTTCCATAAGTAAAGCATCTTCCTTGTTAAGTAAAAACATTGAGGTTATTAAAGATAATTACGCATTAATATAATTTTCATGAAGGTTGTAATTAATGACGCCAATATTCTTATTGATCTAGTGAAATTAAATTTATTAGACTTGTTTTCAAAACTAAATTTTGAATTACATACAACTGATTTCGTATATGAAGAACTGAATGAAGAACAAAAAAGTCCTGTATCAAAATTATATGATAGTGGAATTTTAAATATAATTGAAACTAAAGAAATATCAGATTTTCAAAATATTACTACTTTATTAAATCGTTCAAAAGGGTTAAGTTTTGAAGATTGTTCAGTTTGGTATTATAGTGAAAAATTATCAGGAACATTGTTAACAGGAGACGGGAAGTTAAGAAAACAGGTAAGTAAAGAAGGAATAGAAGTTAGAGGTATAATTTATGTGTTTGATGAATTGGTAAAACAAAATTTACTTGAATTCCCTGTAGCAATTGAAAAAATAGAACAACTCTCTCAGTTGAACAATAGATTACCAAAAGTGGAAATTGAAAAACGGATAGAATATTGGAAAAACAATAAATACGCTGGGTAACAAATGGTATAAATCATTGGGAAATAAGTGATTAAACTGAAGTTTGTGTTTTAAATAAATATAGAGATAAACCGAAAATGAAGTGCTTATAAACGCCAAACGCTTCATATACAAACCGTTACAGATTGCCACATTTTTAAAAAAAAATTCGCAATGACATAGAACTTTTTAACATTGAAATAAAACTAACTGATAACTGATAACTAAATATTAATCTTCTTCGTTAAAATACACTTTATAGAATTTCATTTTCTTCTCTTCATCATATCCTTTTTCTAAATACTCACTTGCAGCATCTGGAGCATCAATATCCAATTTAATTAGAATATTGGTATCTAGTTTAATTTCAGTTTTAATTTTTTGCTTTTGCTTTTTTAATACAATATCTGATACTGCAAACTGGTTTCTAACCAACACATCGTTTACCGTTTCAAATTTCTTTTTATAATCGTCGAATAATGCTTTATGCGCTTCGTTTTCTTCAAAAATTTCATCTTTAAAATCGTTGATATTAATTGACTCATTCTCTTTAAAGAAATCAACCGTTTTAGCCAAAAATTTACTTTTTTCATGATTCCCAAAATCTTCTTTGATAACCTCTTCAGAAAAGTCTTTACACATTTCAATGTAATTTTGTGTATGCTGATTGTTATCGTCGGCATACTTCACATTTAGGAAATTATTTAACCAATATTGTGCATCGTAATTATTGGTATCTACACTTAAAACTATTTTCCCTTCACCATCTGTAGAGTTGATTATCAAGCAACCTTTATCTAATTTTTTGGTGCTAATTCCTTTTTGAACAAACACATCTAAACTATCCTTTTCCATAAATGTTTGAAAGAAATTTATTTTATTTTCAATTTTGAAAACCCCAATAGCTTGAGTCACCACTTCCTTATATTCTATATCTTCAAACAGGGCGATAATTACATCTCCAATTTTAATTTGAGCTGAATTTGACTGTTCAAATAAGTGATTTACAATGTGTTTTGAAATTTCAACAAAGGTAGTTTCATCATTAAAAATTTCAGAAGAATAATTATTTAGCTCGTTTAACTCAATATTTGCGTGATGATTAAAACGGAAACTTTCGCTTACACTTCCAAAGGGTTTTAATAAAAAAGGTTTCATTAATTCATAACTTTCTTCATCAAAAGTAATGGTGTTTTCAGAAAAAATATTAGTAGCACTGTTAAACTTGTTCCCTACTTTATGAATTATGAATTTTGAAATGGTTGCTCGGTTTCTTTTTATCATCAGTTACATTTTTACGAACGCAAATGTATCATTTTTACGATGATTTTTTAAGAAATTACAATGCTAATTTTAACTGCTCAGGTAATAATCTAAAAGATTTTCTATGATATTTAGTTGCTCCAAATGCTCTTATAGCATCTCTGTGCTGTTTGGTTGGGTATCCTTTATTTTTTCTCCAAAAATACTTCGGAAACTCTGCGTCTAATTTCAGCATAAAATCGTCTCTGTACGTTTTTGCCAATACTGAAGCCGCAGCAATACTCATAAATTTAGCATCGCCTTTTACAATAGTTGTATGTGGAATATTTAGGTATGGATTGAATTTATTACCATCAACAATAATATGCTCAGGAGTTATTTTAAGGTTTTCAATGGCTTTATGCATTGCCAAAATTGATGCTTGTAAAATATTTATTTCATCAATTTTAGCTTCATAAATATATGACACGCCAAAAGCCAATGCTTTTTCTTCAATAAACGGACGTAATTCTTCGCGTTGCTTTTCTGTTAACTGTTTTGAATCGTTTAACAATGGGTGCTTAAAATTTACAGGTAAAATAACTGCCGCCGCAACAACAGGACCAGACAAACAACCTCTTCCTGCCTCATCTGTACCAGCTTCAATACTGTTTTTTAAATACTGTTTTTTAAGCGCCATAAATTAAATTGGTACACAAAATTAGCATTAATTCTTTTTACTTTTAGAATAAAATAAATTAATAAATTATTTAAATTGCCATCTACAATTTTGTACAGTTCAATTCGTTCAAATATTTTACCTTTGCGACTTAATTCATTTTATGAAAAAATTATTTTTAGTAACGTTTTTTTTAGGGTTTAGCTTTGCTTCTTCTGCTCAAATTTCTAGACCTGAAAAATTAGACAGATCAAATAATGATAGAAACTTATTTAAAAATGACACAACTTCATTTACAGAGCAAGTTGAAATTCAACTTGATGGAGTTACAAAATATACTGACTATAAAATAATTTCAATTAAGAACGATACCACAGTTATTGACACTACACTTACACTTCAAAAAGATTTCAAGTTTAACTATATAAGAAAAGATGACTTTGAATTGTTACCGTTTCATAATCAAGGTCAAACTTATACAAGTTTAGCGTATACCTTTGAAAATAAATCGTTATTACCAACTATTGGAGCAAATGCTAAGCAATTTAATTATACTAAAGTTGAAGATATTTATTATTATGAAGTTCCAACACCAACTTCAGAAATCATGTACAAAACTGGCTTAGAGCAAGGGCAAGTTTTAGATGCTTTTTTAACCATGAACACTTCTAGAGAATTTAATATATCCATTGCCTATAAAGGTTTACGCTCGTTAGGTAAATACAGAAACACACTAGCAAGTCATGGAAATTTTAGAACTACCTTTAATTATCATACTAAAAATAAAAACTACTATCTACGTGGGCATTTCTCATCTTTTGATTTTACAAATGATGAAAATGGTGGCTTAACAGATGAATCTATTCTATACTTTGAAAACAACGACCCTAATTACTTTGAAAGAGGAAGGCTTGAAGTTAATTTAACTGATACCAAAAATGTTTTAGAGGGTAAACGGTACTACATTGAACAAGCTGTCACTTTATTTTCTAAAAGAAATAAACTTGAAAAGCATAATAATACCATTTCAAATAAACTAAAAAAATATAATTCTTTAATTGAAGAAATTAATTTCTTAAAAAATGATGGTATTTCTTCTAACAAAACACCCACAATTAAACCTTTATCTAAAAATTTAAACACAACAAAAAAGGACTCTGCTATAATTAACACTAAAAAAGCTAACGAAATTAAAGAAATTGATTCTTTAACAACACATACACTTAGAAATATTAAGAATGATATTGTTAAAAGCACTCCTAATACTATTCGTAAAACTGACACATTAACTTTATCAAGTTCTTCAAATACTTACGATTCAATTTTCAAGCTTGACTCAATTGCAGCAATTGAAAAATTAAGAAGAATTGATTCTTTAGAAATTGTTGCTTCTGAATTTAAAACAGATTCAACTCAGTTAATTACAATTGATAAAAAATCTTATATAGCTCTAAAAGCTGGGCATACTTTTATGTATGAGACAAAGCATTATAGATTTAACCAATCTGCTGTAAATTCTATATTTGGAGATGCCTTTGAAGCTGGAATTAAAGACCACACATCGTATCAAAAACTTGACAATCAATTTTATTTACAATTAAATTCACCTTATACTGGTAGCTTAAAAGGTAAAATTAATTACTACAACTACAACTACCATTACAACAGTATTTTGTTTTATGATGCTGAAACAATTTCAGATAAATTAAAAGGAAACGCTATTGCAGTTGGTGGAGAGTGGAAAACACAATTTGGCAATGTATACTTAAATGCTGATGCCAGTTCAATTATTGCTGGTGATATTACAGGGAGCTCTGCAAAAGCAGATGCCATGTTTAAAAAAGATAGTGTTTTCAGTTTTAAAGGCTTTGCTGAATTCACCTCAAAAACACCCGATTTTAATAAACTATTATATCAAAGTGGTTATAAAGATTACAATTGGCAAAACAATTTTAATAATGAAAAAATTTCTATCATTGGAGCTGAATTTAAATCGGAAAAATGGGGTAATTTAAAAGCTAGCTATCACTTAATTGATGATTATACTTATTTTGATGAAAGCTCTAAACCTGTTCAAGCAACTGAAACTTTAAGCTATTTAAAAGTAAAAGTTAGTAAAGCTATTCGCTACAAAAAATTTACATTAGACAATACGGTTATGTATCAAAATGTTTCTAAAGGAGAAGCGTTTTTTAGAGTTCCAGAATTGATTACAAGAAATACATTGTACTATTCTAGCTATGTATTTAAAGGAAAACCTATGTATTTACAAACTGGTGTTACATTTAAATATTTTACAGCTTATAAAGCAAATGCATACAATCCGTTATTAAGTGAATTTGTGTTACAAAACACCTCTGAAATAGGGAATTTTCCTGTGCTAGACTTTTTTGCAAATGCTCAAATACGAAGAACTCGCATCTTTTTAAAAGTTGAAAATTTTGGTGCTAGTTTTACTGGTAGAAACTATTACTCCGCTCCAAATTATCCGTACAGAGATTTAACCGTGCGCTTTGGGTTGGTTTGGAACTGGTTTATTTAGCAACTAGTTGTCTTATTTTAATTTGGAAAGCTGCAAAAAATAAAGTCATAATAGGGCTTAACCAATTAAATATAGCAAATACAGCATATTCGGCTACTCCCACACCTAAAACACTTGATTGATAGGCTCCACACGTATTCCAAGGAATTAAAACTGAGGTAACTGTCCCAGCATCTTCCAAAGTTCTACTCAAGTTTTCAGGAGCTAGTTTTTTGTCTTCAAAAGCATTTTTAAACATTTTTCCAGGAATTACAATTGCTAAATACTGATCTGATGCAATTGCATTTAAACCAATACAACTCATAGCTGTACTAAAAAATAGTCCAAAAATTGAAGTCGCCATTTTTAACAATGCTTTGGTAATTTTTGCCAATGCTCCTATCCCATCCATAACACCACCAAATACCATGGCACAACAAATAAGAAAAATTGTCCAAAGCATTCCTCTCATCCCACTAGCACTAAATAATTCATTTAGTTTTTCATTGTCTGTAACAATTTCAGTATCTACAAAAATTGCATTGATAACAGCATTTACATTTGAATTTGACAAATTACTTAATACATCACTTTGAAAAATAAACGCAAAAATTGCTGCTAAAAGGACACCAATTCCCAATGCTATTAATGGTTTTGTTTTTAATAAAATTAAAGCAATAACAACCAATGGAACTATAAATAAATAGGGCGTAATATTAAATGTGTTTTTTATGGTATTTAGCAATCCACTTACATCTGCAGTACCTGTAGTTTCAATATTAAAACTTAGTATGCTAAAAACAACTAACGTTACTAAAATAGTTGGAACAGTAGTAAAAGCCATATATCTAATATGAGTAAACAAATCTGTCCCGGCCATAGCAGGTGCTAAATTTGTAGTATCACTTAAAGGTGACATTTTATCTCCAAAATAAGCTCCTGAAATTACTGCCCCTGCAATCATTCCAGAAGGAATTCCTAAAGCACTTCCTATACCAACTAACGCAATACCAACCGTTGCCGATGTTGTCCATGAGCTTCCTGTAGCTATAGAAATAATAGCTGCAATAACAACAGATGCTGGTAAAAATATAGAAGGATTTAACACTTGAAGTCCGTAATATACCATTGCAGGAATAATACCACTTACCAACCAAGTTCCAGCCAAAGCACCAACTAAGAATAAAATTGATATTGGAATAAGTACACTTTTTATATTCTCAAAAACCTCATTTAACATTATTGAAAGAGGTACTTTGTTAAAAAGCCCAACAACTGCAGCAACAACGCCTCCCATTAATAAAATATATTGATTCGAATACTCCCCAAATAACTCACCTCCTGCAAAAAATATATTATAGGCTAACATTCCCATTAAAAGCACCACCGGAATTGAAGCTTCTAAAAGTGATAATTCTTTATTCTGAATTATTTTTTGATCTTCTATTTTTATTTCTGATAAATTTTTATTGTCTTGCATTTTAACATCTTTAGGAATGTAATGATACGCAAATTTGAAAGTTCTTGCAAATGCAAAAGCCCACACAATTTTTGTATGGACTTTTATATTTTTAATCTAAATAATATTTTAAATCAATGTAGCTTTTTTCGCGAAAATACCTACTTCAGTCATACATTTATGCATGGCTCTGTACGTACGCTCAATATCGTTATCTAAACCAATAGAAAAACGGATAATCCCATCTGAAAGTCCCATAGCTACTTGTTCATCTTCAGGAATTTCAGAAGAAGTACTTGTTCCTGGTGCGCTAAATAATGTTTTATAAAATCCTAAACTTACCGCTAAATAACCCAAGTTATTTTCCTGCATTAATTCCATAAGTTCATTCGCTTTATCTAAATTTCCAACGTCAATTGTCATTATTCCACCAAAACCATATTCAGCATTGTACATCGCTTTAAACAATTCATGGTCTTTATGACTTTTCAAACCTGGATACACAACTTTCAACCCGTCTTTTTCAAAATGCTCTGCTAAATACAATGCATTCTCACTGTGCTTTTTCATTCTAATATGTAGTGTTCTTAGATTTTTTAAAATACTCGCAGCTCTTAAGCTATCCATCACAGGCCCTAATAACATGGCCGCTCCATCATGTACACTTCGCAAACTATTAATAAATTCTTGAGAACCACAAACAACACCTCCAACAGTGTCATTAGTTCCGTTTATAAATTTGGTTAAACTATGTATTGTTACATCAGCTCCTAATTTTTGTGGCGAAATTAATAATGGTGAAAATGTATTATCTATTACTAAAAGTATATTGTGTTTTTTCGCAATTTTTGCCAATTCGGTAATATCTGCGATTTCTAATAATGGATTACTAATTGACTCACAATAAATCATTTTTGTAGTAGGCTTTATGGCTGCCTCAATTTTTTCTAATGAAGTAATATCTACAAATGAGGTGGAAATATTGAATTTTGGCGCAAAGTTTTTTAAGAATGCGTATGTTCCACCATAAATTGTTCTACTTGAAACAATATGGTCACCTGCACCACAAACTTGCATTAGAACTGATGTAATAGCACCCATTCCAGAGCCGGCTACATTTGCAGTTTCTGTAAATTCCATTGCTGCCAATGCTTCTCCTAAATATAGGTTGCTTGGACTTGTATGCCTTGAATATAAGTAACAACCTTCTGCATGCCCTTCAAAAGTATCGAGCATTGTTTTGGCGTGTAAAAATGTGTAAGTTGCTGAATCTGAAATAGAAGGATTTACACCTCCAAATTCACCAAAGTATTGTAAATCTTGAATATTATTTGCTGGTTTATTGCTCATGATAAAATATATTTTATTTAAAATTAACAAATAACAAATTAATAAACTGCTTTATTTTATATTTTTGGGAATTTACCCCATCAAAAGTATTTTTTAAAGAATATATTATTGTTGAATTAAAATATTTTAATTATTTTTAGAAAAATTTACTGATATGATTTTATTGGATACAACTGACAAGCAGATTGTTAATTTTTTACAGCTAAACTCAAAAGCAAATATTAAAGAAATTGCTGTAAAAATTGGGCTCACACAAACACCAACTTATGAGCGCATAAAGAGATTAGAAAAATCGGGGGTTATAGAAAAATACACTGCTGTTTTAAATAAAGAGAAGGTTGGTTACTTGGTTGAAGTATTCTGTCAAGTTACTTTATTAGTACACTCTAAAGAATTGATTACTAAATTTGAAAAAGCCATTAATAAAATTGATGAAGTGATTGAGTGCTTCCACGTAGCTGGTAATTATGATTACCTATTGAAAGTAATTGTAAAAGATATGAAAAGCTATCAGCTTTTTTTAAAAAATAAATTATCTGTTTTAGATTCGGTTGGGAACGTGCAAAGCACTTTTGTAATGTCTTCAACTAAAGATACTAGCATTTTAAAATTAACATAAAAAAAGTCCAAACTATAAAATTTGGACTTCAATTAAATATTATGTTATTTCTAAATTATTTAGCTGCAACAATCACCACTTGCAAATCAAATTCATCATTAATAAATTTTTCTTTTAGGTTGTTAAAAAACGATTTTGATTTGTATTTAACATTAAAATCAGCTCTATTGATATGAAATGTTTCACTTATTAAAGTAACTGATTCTTCTGTTTCAGTAACACTTACAAAAAATGTTAGTTGCTTAGTTATCCCTTTAATTGTCATATCTCCTGTAATTGCAACCTTACCTTCCGTATTTTCTATCCCTGTAATTTCAAATTTAGATGTTGTAAAAGTTTTTACATCAAAAAAGTCGCCAGATTTTAAATGGCCTTCTAATCTTCCACTTCCACTAGCATCTTTAATTGAACTCATCTCAACAGTAAATGAACCTCCTTTTATTGCTCCTTCTTCAAATTGTAATTCACCCGATGCTAAATTAATTGTCCCATTGTGAGAACCTGTTGGTTTGTACCCTTTCCAATTAACGGTTGAATTTGTTACATCAACCTTTAATACACCTTCTTTCTGCTGAATTGGCTTTACAAATGACATGGTTATAAATGCAATTGCCAATACTAAAATTCCATATTTTTTCATTTTATTTAATTTATTTTAATTAGTACTACAATGATACTAAAAAACACCTTAACTATTAAACTTAAGGTGTCTTTTACAATTATTTTAACAAGACTTAATCTATCTCTTTTAGTACAATTCGCTCTAAATTCTTAGTTACAATTTGCTTATAAAACTCTTTAATTCCTGAGTAAAATTTAACAGGGTAGATTGCTGTATTCATCTTAAAAATAGCATAAATGCTTATTTTATTTCCTGAAACTGAAATATTAAATCTATACGTTCCATAATTATTAGGCAAACCAATTGCAAAATTCTCAGGAATTGATTCAACAACATAACCCTCTGGAATTGTCATGCTTACCATGTTTTTATTTAAAAAAGGCGTTCCAAAGTCTATTGGGTATACTCTTTTTTCGAGTTCAAAAGGGTTTTTAGTTATGGCATCAAAAAATAATGATTTAAAATAAATTTTATCTCCTACTATGTCCACTAATTCTTCCGAAGAAAACTTATATATTTCAATTATAGGTTTGTAAATTTCATCTTTATTCGTTATTCTAAAGTCTGAAATTTTAATATTTCCTTTTTTAATTTCAATAGCTGAAATAATATCGTCTTGCCTTATTTTTAAATATTTATTTCTATAATTTAAGGCACTTGACTTTGTGTACTTGGTACTTTTTACCCCCTCAATTAAACCATCATCAGTCATAACTATATTCATTATTGAATTAGTTTCTGATAATTGTGTAGGTGTTAAATTAACCCAATTTGAAGCTCCATCTTTTCTTACAAGTCTTCCTCTCCCATTTAAGTCTCTTAAAGGCATAACATTGGGAATACTGTATTCTTCAGTAGCATCTAATAAAAACATGTTGTTTTCTATTTCAACAGCTACAATTACATAATTAAACCCTTTAATTGTTGGGAAAACTGGCACCCCGTGATCACGGGTACTTATTAGTACTGGATTTGCATTAATACTTGCCTCTCTAAGCATTGAAATTAAAATAAAGTTTATATCGGCAGCACTTCCTGAACCATCTTTATATGCCTTTCTTACTCCGTTGTAACTATATTTTTGATAAACTCCATTCCACTTTACTTTTTGCTTTACAAACTCAAAAATATTTGCTAGTATTTGATTTTTATTTCCTCCACTTTCAACAATAATTTTTGCTAAATCATCTTTAAAATAAGTGGTCTTATTTAACTCATCTCCAAATACATGTTTTTTTCGAATTGTTTTAGTTACGTCTTCCCAAGATTTTGAAAAATATTTTATTGGTTCATTGGGCCAATTAATTGAGGATAACTCATAATAAATTGCTGTCCTATAATTATCCATCTCATTCACATAAGTCTCTTCTATTAAGGCGGGTATATTTGTATTATCAATTTTAGTGATTCTTGTTGAAAAATCTATTTTTTGAGATGAAAAACTAGTTTTTGAAGGTGAGTTAAACCCATCTGATCTACTCTTAAAAGTTAAAGCTATAGAACTATTTTTTACAGATTGCTCAGAATTTATTTGTATATATCCAGTATGCTTAATATTAAATTGATAATACTCCGGAATTTCAATACTGCATTCTATTTTTTTAATTGGTATCCTATATTGAAGTTCAACTTTATCTATACTTCTATATGGAGATACTAACTTGTATTTCCATTCTACAACACAACCCTCGCTAATATTAGGCATTGTAAACTTTTTTCTAGACCAATATCTAGAGACCTTTTCATCAAAAATTTCTTTCTTATTTAACTTATTCGTTTGTATTTTCCCAGCCTTCAAACTATATGTCTTCGCTTCAAGCACTCTAACTTTCTCGCTATCGGAAGATTTTGGATTATAATATGAAACATATTTAGTTGCCCAATCATACCCTTCTTTATTGTAGATTTTAATACGCTCATGAACTATTGTTTCAACCATAAAACCTTCTCCTTGTATATATTTGAAAAATGTTCTTCTATTTTTATATAAAACTACTGCATTAGCAGATGAATCTTGTTGGTAAAATTGTTCTTGTAATTCCTCTTTTGAAACTTTTTCAAATTTATAATTTTGAGAAAATAATTGATTAGTTACCATAAGTATAACTAGTGTGATTAGCCTCTTTTTCATAGATTATTTTTTATTTAAAATTATTTTTGAATTATCGTATTTTCTAATATCCTTTCTGAATTTTCGATATAATTCGTACGACTCTTTTGGGAATTCACCAGCTTCAGTTTGTAAAATTCTTTTATAAAGATAAGTCTGCTCATCAACTTTTGAAATTTCTACTGAATAGGTTCCAAACTGTGTTTTTAACTCAATATTTTTAGGTAAATATTCAATACTAAATGAAGTAGGTAATTTTATTTTAATTTCATCAATATCTAAAAACCCTCCTGAAATTTCAAATGGTAATTTCCTGTTTCTAACGCGTTTAGGCACATGTGAAAATTTGTTAAATGCATTAATAGGTAATAACATTTGATCACCACTAAATGATGAATAATCTGAAGCTGTAAACATTAAATTCTCTTCATATTTTGCTTCATCTTTGTTATTAAATGTTTTCATTTTAGAAAACTTAATATTATTAATATTAGAAAAATAACTCTTAAATTCTAAATCAAGCTCTTTATTGTTTTTTCCAAGGTAACTATGTAAATGTTCTTCGTATTGAACCCCTTTTGACACTATATTCACAGCAGCAGTAATTGTTCCTAAATTGTCAATAGTATAATTACCAATAGTTCTTTGTGAATTTTCTGCTGATTTGTAAATTCTTGTATGCTTCATTTCCCCTCCTTCAGGTGTTAAAATAAGTGCATCTCTATCGTCTGTAAAACTTCCTATTTCTGCAAATGACTTATCTTGACTTGTACATTCTAACCAATAATCTTTATTATTTATAGGCACATATAAAATCATGTGATTTCCTTGGGGCGAAGCTACTTCATCATTTAAATCTCGCTTATCATTTGCAAAAATAAGTGTGTGGTACGATGCTATTCCAACTGCTTTAAGAAGTGCTGCTGTATAATTAGTTAACGCCTTACAATCTCCATAACCTAATTGGTCTACATCATTTGCAGGCATTGGTTTGTAGCCTCCAATTCCAATTTGAATACTTATATAGCGTACTTTATTTTGTACATACTCATATACTATTTTTGCTTTTTCAACTGGGTCACTAACTTCAGAGGTTAAATCTTGTATTTTTTGTTTTGTTTCTTCTTTTAAATTAAGTGTGTAAACAATTAAATTATCATAAAACCATTTCCCAAATTCTTTCCAATTAGAAGCCTCTCCATCAACCCCCTCTAAATTAAATTTATTGACACCTAACTTCACAATTGGCAGAAAATTATATAAAGCAGGCGTGTACGGCTCTCTTTTTAAAGCCGCAATATTTGTTATTTCATAAGAAAGAAAGCCTAATTCTTCAGATTTTTTAATCTCATATCCTTCAAAATTCTTTTCAGATTTAAATAGCTTAAAATCTAATGGATATTTAAGTGTAAATTTTGCTTTTTGCACACTTTGATAATAACTATCATTAAGCATCCAGCTAGGTATAAAAGCTGTATTTGATGTTTTAACTTGATACTTATAATATATAGTGTAAGGGTAAGAAATTGGTGTATAATTATAATATAGAACTCTGCTATCTCCATAAAGGTCACCTCCAGTAGCGCTATAATCTCTTAGGTCTTTTTTCTTTATTTTCTTTATTTCATTTCCCGAAGCATCATATACATACGCTATAAATTTATTTACTACTCTTCTTTTATCATAATAAATTGTAATATCAGATAGATTATCTGCTAATTTATTATAAATGGTTATTGCTCCTTCTCTATTAATCAACATCTCTCGCTGAGACTTGATTTCAATATAGGTGTTTTCAAACCTAATTACCGAATTCGCATTTTCTTGAAGGGTTTGTGGAATTCCGAGAGTGCTAAAATTATAATTTTGAGAGTACGTAATGGAAATAAAAAAAAGTGAGAAGAACACTAGGGATTTTATTTTTTTCATAGAAACTTAATTTCTATAAAGATAAAAAAACATTACAAAAAAAGACAAATTACTCCCTGTTTTTTGAATCTATACTAATTGTTACAGGCCCATCATTTACAAGTGCTACTTTCATATCAGCTCCAAATTTACCGGTTCCTACTTTTTTATGAAGTAATTGTTCTATTTGTGCTACAAAAGCTTCATATAAAGGGATTGAAATTTCAGGTTTTGCAGCCTTAAGATAAGAAGGCCTATTTCCTTTTTTGGTACTTGCATGTAGGGTAAATTGACTTACAACAATTGCATCTCCATTTGTATCTAATAAAGAAGTATTCATGACTCCATTGTCATCATTAAAAATACGAAGATTTACAATTTTATTGGTGAGCCATTCTATATCTTGGTTAGTATCGTTAGATTCAATTCCAACTAAAATTAACAATCCGTTATTAATTTTACTAACTATTTTTCCTTCAATAGTAACTGAAGCTTCTGAAACTCTTTGTACAACTACTCTCATAGGTTAACTATAAATATCGGTTCTATAATGTTCCTCATCTCCTTCAACCATTTGTAAATAACTCGTATATCTAGAATAGGCAATTTCATCGTTCTCAACAGCCTCTTTAACTGCACATTTAGGTTCGTTTATATGCATGCAATTGTTAAATTTACAATGCTCTTTTAACTTAAAAAACTCTGGAAAATAGTCTGATATTTGTTCCGGTTCAAAATCTACCACACCAAATCCTTTTATACCAGGTGTATCAATTATAAAACCTCCAAAACACAGTTCAAACATTTCAGCAAACGTAGTTGTGTGCATTCCCTGTTTGTGCTGTTTAGATATTTGTGCTGTTTTTAAATTTAATGTAGGCTCTATCGCATTTATTAAAGTAGATTTTCCAACACCTGAATGTCCTGAAAACATAGTTGTTTTATCTATCATTAAATCTTTAATCTCTTTAATACCTATATTTTTAGTCGCTGAAATTGCAATACATTTATAACCTATATCTGTATAAATAGCTTCTAACAATGCTAATTTTTCTAATTCAATATCATTGTAGGCATCTAACTTATTAAAAAGTAACACACAAGTAATATTATATGCTTCAGCAGTTGCTAAAAAACGATCTATAAAGCTTGTAAATGTTGGTGGGTTATCTATCGTTACTAACAAAAAAGCAATGTCAATATTAGCAGCTATTATATGCGTTTGTTTCGATAAATTTACCGATTTACGAATAATGTAGTTTTCTCTCTCTTCAATTTCATGAATAACACCTGTTTCTTTTCCTTCTTCATATTCAAAATTCACGTAATCACCAACTGCTACCGGGTTGGTACTTTTTATACCTTTAATCCTAAATTTCCCCTTCAATCTACAATCCACTCTATCTCCATTTTTGGTATAAACCGTATACCAACTTCCTGTAGATTTTGTTACAACTCCTTTCACTTTATAAAATTAATTACTTTGGTATACTTTTTGTTTAAATAAGACAACAAATATAGGTTAAAAAAATCGACTATATTTGAGTATCAATTACTAACAATTAAATTAAAAAACATGAAAAACTTTTTACTTACAGCAGTTATTATTATCACAACAATTATTGAAGTCAACGCACAAACATTTGAATACAAAATTATCACAACAATTGAATCTATTGTTCCAATGGGATTGGGTAGATCTAGAATTATTTCTTCTGATGAAGATAAAGATTACAAAGAATTCACATCGTTAAGAACTGCTGAGAACAAGAAGCAAAATAAATCAAAAAGAGGGGATGCTAAAATTAATCAGTTTGAAGAAACCAAATTGGTTAATTTCTACAGTATTGCAGGTATTAATTTTAAAAATGTAGCTTCTAACGATGCAATTATGGGATCTAAAATAAATACAATGGTTAAGGAAGGTTGGGATTTAGCTTTTGTTACCAGTGGTGTTGAAAGTGATTCGGGTAAAGGAGATGGAAAAGGTATTTACATTACCCGTTATATTTTTAAACGATTAAAGCAATAATAATTTTACTATTACATTTATAAAATTGTTAATAACCTGAGTTCGACGTAAGAAAAGGGATTTTTTTTAATGAAAAAAGCAGAA
>CAYPNJ010000025.1:0-22223 GCA_964412305.1 uncultured Lutibacter sp.
TACAAATGTGATCTAAATTAAACCAAAATAGTGCTTTTTGAGGTTTGACTAATTAGCTATATCACATGGATAGGTACATTAATTGCATTTATTATGAACAACGATAAAAGAAATTCATTTGCAGCTTTTCATATAAGACAAATGATAGGCATATCACTTTTTTCATTAGCTAATACTTTTATTATTGCACGATATGGAGGGCTTTGGGCTAGTGGAATAATTGGAGTAATGATATTTGTTTTCTGGATTATTGGTTTTATTGGAGCAATTCAAGGAGAAGAAAAAAAAGTACCTTTAGTTGGCGATTTATTCCAAGACTGGTTTAAAGGTATTGCCTAAGAACTTTTTAAATAATACTTTTGAAGTCGCGCCCTAAAGCACGACTTTTATTTTACACTCATGAAAGAACTATCATTACAATATATTGTTAGAGAGCCAAATACACGTTCTAAAAATACTTCACTATTAGTTTTATTACATGGCTATGGAAGCAACGAAGAAGATTTATTTTCTTTTGCTACAGAATTACCTGAAGATTTATTAATTATAAGTGCTAGAGCGCCACAAAGTTTAGGTTTTGGGAGCTATGCCTGGTACACTATACATTTTAACAATACACAAGGAAAATTTTCAGACATTCCTGAAGCCATTGAAGCAAGAGAAAAAATAGCTACTTTTATTGATGAAGTTCAAGAAAAATATTCCATTTCTCCTGAAAAAACTTTTTTACTAGGCTTTAGTCAAGGCACTATTTTAAGTTATGCCCTCGCTTTAAATTACCCAAAAAAAATACAAAAAGTAATTGCATTAAGCGGTTATATTAATCCTGAATTATTACCTTCAGAAGTTGAAAATATGGACTATTCAGCGTTAGATTTCTTTATCTCTCACGGAAGTGTAGATCAGGTGATACCTTCAGACTGGGCTAAGAAAGCTCCCTTATTTTTAAATGAATTAAATATTAAAAATTCCTACAAAGAATACCCTGTTGGACATGGAGTTGCACCTCAAAATTTCTTTGACTTTAAAAAATGGATTGAAGAAAGAATGTAATTTTAAAGTACATAACTGTTTTCTAAAAATCAAAACTATTAAGTTTTATGATTTAAATCATTAATTTTCAATAAAGCAAGTTATACCTTTAACTTAGAATTACATAATTGCTTTAGTTCTGATTATCCTAAGGCATTAGAACTAAATATAAAATGTAGTTTTACCACCTCTATTAGAGGTGGTTTTTTTTATATTTAATTTGCATTATTTTTAATTAATGCTCGATGAACAAAATATGCATTAATACTTCATTATTTAAATAAAAAAAAGCAAGTATCATTTTATATGTAAGATATTTTCTATAACATTGTTAAATCAAAATTTAAGAAATATAATATGGAAATATTAGGAATTGATGTTGGAGGTACTGGAATAAAAGGTGCACTTGTAAATGTAGAAACTGGAGAATTAACAACAGAAAGGTATAGAATATCAACACCAAAACCGGCAACTCCTGAAGCAGTTGCAAACACAATTCAAGAACTTATTAGTCATTTTAATTGGAAAGGCTTAGTTGGTTGCGGTTTTCCAACTCCTCTTCAACATGGAAAATGCTTAACGGGTGGAAACTTACACGAAGATTGGAAAGGAACTCAAGTAGATGAGTTGTTCAAATCTAAAACTGGAAACGAATTTTCTATTGTGAATGATGCAGATGCAGCTGGTCTTGCTGAAATAAATTTTGGAGCTGGAAAAGGTGTAAAAGGTGTTGTTATTATGATTACTTTAGGTACTGGAATTGGTTCAGGATTATTTTTAGACGGTAAATTGTTACCAAATACTGAATTTGGTCATGTTTTGTATAAAAATGGAGAAATATTTGAAAAATATGCTTCAGATTCAGCAAGAAAACGAGATGATTTAAGTCGAAAAGCTTGGGGAAAAAGATTACATAAATATTTTAAACACATTAATTTATTACTCTCACCAGATTTAATTATTGTAGGTGGTGGTGCAAGTAAAAAGTTTGATAAATTTGAAGCTAAAATTGATATTGATGTAGCAATAACTCCAGCTGAAGCCGAAAACGAAGCTGGAATTATAGGTGCTGCTATGGCTGCGAAACCTTAATTAATGGATTTTAATTATTTTAAAAAAAATATTTCAACACTTAAAAACAGTCCACTGGGTGGATTAGATGCTCAATTTAGTTTAGCACCAAAGTTAAGACTAAGGTACTCACAAGAAAAAATTGAAGCTCTAAACCCTAAAAAAGCAGCTGTAATAGCATTGTTTTACCCAAACCAACTTGGCGAAACTTGTTTTTTATTAACATTACGTGCCAATTATAACGGAACTCATTCATCCCAAATTAGTTTTCCAGGTGGGAAATTTGATAAAAAAGATCGTTCACTTAAAAACACCGCATTACGTGAAACATTTGAAGAAGTTGGAATTTCATCAAACAGTATTTCCATTTTTAAACAAATAACCGATGTTTTTATCCCTCCAAGCAATTTTATGGTTACACCTTTTTTAGGTTATGTAGAGGAAATACCTTCATTTACAAAAAACCATGAAGTTGAAGAATTAATTTCAATTTCATTAAAGGATTTATTAAATGATACAGCAATTTCAACCACTACTTTGTCTACTTCTTATGCTAAAAATATTGAAGTACCCTGCTTTTTATTAAATAGTTACGTTGTTTGGGGTGCAACGGCGATGATGCTCAATGAAATAAGGGAATTATTAAAAAATATCTAAGCAATTTTTACTAAATTTGTCATTCATTCAAAAACCAAACCAACCAAATGCCAATTTTCAAAAGAAATCCTTTCGGACATATTTTATTTTTAAAAAAATGGCTTGTACGAATATTAGGAGTTGTTTCTCACGGACGATATAGACGTTTTAATCGGCTTCAAATTGAAGGTTCAGAAATTATTAGAGAATTACCAAACACAAATGTTTTATTTGTTTCTAACCACCAAACTTATTTTGCTGATGTAGCCGCAATGTTTCATGTTTTTAATGCAGCATTAAAAGGAAGAGTAGATACATTAAAAAATATAGGGTATATCTGGAATCCAAAATTGAATATTTATTATGTAGCTGCAGCAGAAACAATGAAATCTGGTTTGTTACCAAAAATATTTGCCTATGTTGGTTCTGTTTCAATCGATAGAACGTGGAGGAACGCTGGTAAAAATGTAAACAGACAAGTAAAACATTCTGATATTAGTAATATTGGAAAAGCCTTAGGCGATGGCTGGGTAATTACATTTCCACAAGGAACAACTAAACCATTTAAGCCTATTAGAAGAGGTACTGCACATATTATTAAAACGTACAAACCTGTTGTAATTCCTATTGTAATTGACGGTTTTAGAAGGTCTTTTGATAAAAAGGGATTGATGATAAAAAAACGTAATGTTTTACAATCTATGGTGATTAAAAAACCTATGGAAATTGATTATGAAAATGAGACTGTTGACGAGATTGTAAAAAGAATAGAAATAGAAATAGAACAACACCCATCTATGTTAAAAGTTGTTCCTCCTGAAGAATACAAACGCTCTGAAGAAGAGCTCAATAAAAAACGTGATTTTTGGGATATGTATTAAAAAAACAACCCCGATTTAGAATTCTAAATCGGGGTTGTTTTTTTAATATAACTTAGCTTAATTTAACCAAGATTTTAGCATCCATATTGTTTTTTCTTGTTCTGCTATAAAATCACTCATCATTGAATTTGTCCCTTCATCACTAGCATCATCAGATTCATTTAAAATTAATCTTTCAATTTTTAGCAATTCAGATAAAGAATTCACAACTAAATTAACAGCATCAATATCATTACTCACATTTTTACCAACTGCAACACTCGATAACTCTGTGTATTCAGTAAAAGTATGTAAAGGCGTTCCTTCTAAAGTTAAAATTCGTTCAGCAATCATATCAATTTTTTCTTGTGAATCTGTATAAAACTCTTCAAACTTGACATGTAATTCAAAAAATGACCTCCCCTTAATATTCCAATGTAATCCCCTTAAATTTTGATAATAAACCTGAAAATTAGATAATAAAGTATTTAAACTAATCGTTAAATTTTCTGTTTTCTGAGCATCTAACCCTAAAATTGTAGTATTCATATTTTGTGTTTTATATAATTTATATTTCTTTTTTACTACTACAAATTTATTTAAAAATAAATTCAATAAAGCATAATTATTATTGATAGTTTCAATATCTTTATCAGAAATATTTATAAGAATGACTATTACACAATTAAAATACGTTTTGGCAGTAGCTGAATATAGAAATTTTACCATTGCATCTCAACATTGTTTTGTTACACAACCCACTTTAAGTATGCAAATACAAAAATTGGAAGAAGAACTTGATACAAAAATTTTTAATAGAAACAAAAAACCAATTCAATTAACAGAGATTGGTCACAAAATTATTGAACAAGCAAAAATTATTGTTGATGAGAGCAATAGAATAACAGATATTGTAGATCAACAAAAAGGATATATTGGTGGAGATTTTAAATTAGGAATTATACCAACCGTAATGCCCACTTTACTTCCATTATTTTTAAAAACATTTATTAAAAGATACCCAAAAGTAAATTTAAAAATAGAAGAACTAACTACAGAAGAAATAATAAAAAAACTTACTGATGGACATATTGATGTTGCCATTGCAGCAACACCTTTAGAAAATGAAATTATTAAAGAACGTGTACTATATTATGAACCATTTGTAGGGTTTGTACCAACTGAGCATCGCCTTTATGATACTAAAATACTTGATGTTGAAAATTTAAATATTGAAGATATTCTATTATTAGAAGACGGACATTGCTTTAAAGAAAGTATCATTAATTTATGCAGTACTTTTGGTAATAAAAATCAACATTTTCAATTACACAGCGGAAGTTTTAATACATTAATAAAGCTATCTAAAGAAGGATTGGGTATGACTTTGCTACCTTATTTACAAACATTAGATTTAAATAGTGAAGATAAAATATATTTACGTGAATTTAAAGAGCCTGTCCCTGCAAGAGAAGTAAGTATTATTTACCATAAATCTCAATTAAAAATTCAGTTAATTGACGCTTTAAAAAATATAATTGATGGAATTGTTAGAGGCGTAATTGCCTTTAATGATGTGAAAATTATAAGCCCTATTCAACAAAAAAAAGGAGCATAAATGCTCCTTTTTTTAAATTTTTACTAATGCTAAACAAGTATGAAGATCTGGTTTATTTATCGTAAACTCTCTTAGCCAAAAGTATAATTCTTTAATTTCGTAGGGTAATAATCTATTTATTGCTTTTTCCAATTCTTTTTTAAACAATTCTTTATTAAAACTGACTTTTTCAAGTACTGTTTTGGTATACTCAAACATTGCTCTTGCCATATATTTAAAAGATTTTAGTTGGTTGTATTAAGAACGTAATTTACTATTGTTTTAGTATACTAAATATACAAAAAAATATTTGCAAATAAAAATTTAACCCTCCTTTGAAATATAAATATTATAATTTGCTTATTTTTTTAAGTAAGTTATTCGCAATATCCTCTAGCTCTAAAGTTATATTTTTAAAGTGTTCTTTTTTACTTTCAATATCTTTAATATGAATTTCATCTATTAAAGCGTCAAATGCTAAAATTGCTTCATCTATAATTGCTTCAGTTACCTTGGTATCAGCCGTTGGGTTTAATAATTCCCAAGCATAACACTCTTCAATTATATCTCCTAAAACGTAATTAATATCCTTTTTTAAATTTTTAATACTAGCCATATTTATTTCTTTTTTTTATTGCTGCAAATTTACAAGAAATTGATTAATTTCTTCATTAAAAACCCTAAAATTTAAGTTCACTTTGGGTAAATTAACTTCGAACTCATTAAAATAATGCAATTTAATTGTTAATTATAACCCTTTTAATTTCAAAAGTGCGTTTTCTATGTGCTTTTCAGCACCAAACTGACTGTTAAAAATATATTGTACAATACCATCTTTATCAATCACGTAAGTAACGCGCCCAGGTAAAAAAACCATACTTTTTGGTACTCCAAATAATTTTCTAACTTCATTATTAATATCCGCTAACAACGTAAAAGGTAAATTGTATTTTTCTTCAAACTTTTTATGTGAAGCTACACTATCACCACTTATACCAATAACCAAAGTCTCTAACTTCAAAAAATCTTCAAAATCATCTCTAAATTTACAAGCTTCCTTTACACAACCAGGAGTATCATCTTTCGGATAAAAATAAATTACCATTGGTTTGCCTATTGAACTATTAACAGTAAACGCATACCCATTCTGATCGTTTAATGTAAACGATGGTACTTTATCACCAATTTCAAGTTTTTTCATATAAGTAGTGTTTAAATCTATCAGTAAAAATGGTATACCAATTATGCCAACAAAAAAAATAATATATTTTTTCATATTTAAGTTTTAACAAATATCAATTAAAATAATTAAATCGTTAATTTTGTAAAATGAAAACATTTATTGAAAATTTACCAAAAGCAGAATTGCATTTACATATTGAAGGTTCTTTTGAACCTAAATTAATGTTTGAAATTGCAACAAGAAATAATATAAATATCCCTTACAATTCAGTTGAAGAAATTGAAGAAGCCTATAAATTTGATTGTCTACAAGACTTTTTAGACATCTATTATCAAGGTGCTGGTGTATTAATTAAAGAACAAGATTTTTACGATTTAACATATAGCTACCTACAAAAATGTGCTAATCAAAATGTGAGACACACAGAAATTATGTTCGATCCACAAACACATACCGAAAGAGGTATTGCATTTGAAACTGTAATTAACGGTATTTCAAAAGCTTGTGATGATGCTGAGGAAAAATTAAATGTTACCTCGCTTTTAATTATGAGTTATTTGCGTCATTTAAGTGAAGAAGACGCCTTTAAAACATTAGAGCAATCAATTCCTTTCAAACATAAAATTACTGCTGTAGGACTCGATTCTTCTGAACGCGATAATCCCCCTTCAAAATTTAAAAATGTCTATGAAGCATCAGTTAAAGAAGGTTATATTCCTGTTGCTCATGCTGGAGAAGAAGGATCAGCTGAATATGTATGGGAAGCTATTGACATTTTAGGTATTAAACGTATAGACCATGGAAATAATTCACTACAGGATGATAAATTAGTGCAAGAAATTATTAAAAGAGATATGGCATTAACTGTTTGCCCATTATCCAATACTGCACTTCAAGTTGTTGATGATTTAAAAAATCATCCGCTAAAAAAAATGATGAATTTAGGCTTAAAGGTTACTATAAATTCAGATGATCCAGCTTATTTTGGTGGACAAGTAAATAAAAATTACATTGACATTCAAGAAGCTTTAGATTTAACAAAAAAAGAATTGTACGAATTAGCCAAAAACTCATTTCAATACTCGTTATTAGAAGACTCTAAAAAGCAAGAATATTTAAAAGAGTTAGAAGTTTACTATGCTAACAATATGTAATTTTTTACTTCGTTACAATTATACACAAAACAAACTATGAGAACATACATTTTTATTGTAATTGCGTTATTTACGCTTACAAGCAGCTTTAGCCAAGCAACCAAAAAATTTATAGACACAGGTTCTGTAAAAAATCAATTTGATTATTTAATCAATAAATCTAATCGCTACCAAAAATACAAAGTGGTAGAAATCACCTGGTTATCGAAATTAAAATCGAATGTAGCAGATTCTTTAAGGACGTCTGCTATTGAAATTTCTGATAATTATGCGATTATTAATATTCAAAAAGATACTATTAAAAGTCTTAAAGCATCACTAGATACTTCTAAAAATACAATTGCTTCTTTAAATTCAGAAAAGCAACATATTTCATTTTTAGGAATGCAAGCTTCAAAACCTTTTTTTAAAACTTTGGTGTTTTCAATAATTGGAATTTTAATTTTCTTACTTGTAATTTTTATTACAAAATTTAAACAAAGTTATGGCATTATAAAGGAAGTTGAATTAAATTTAAAAGAAACCGAAGCAGAGTTTGAAACACATAGGAAAAGAGCTTTAGAACGTGAGCAAAAAGTTATGCGTAAACTTCAAGACGAATTAAACAAACAGAAAAAAGAATAATTTTTATTAATTTTTGTGAATGAACCAAGAAGAACTAATTAGAACCGAACTTTCTTTTTTAGGTAATAATTTATTGAATGACATTATTGATTCTTCGACCCTTTTAAATTTTAAAAAAGGAACCGAATTACTTCGAGAAGGACAATTTGTAAAAGTAATTCCCATTGTATTAGAAGGTGTTATCAAAGTATTTTCAAGGTACGAAGACAAAGAATTACTACTATACTATATTAAACCGGCTGAAAGTTGTGTTATGTCTTTTGCTGCAAGTTTAAAAAATACACCCAGTCAAGTATTTGCCATTACAGAAGAAGAAACAACAGTACTATTGTTACCTGTAAGCAAAGTTGATGGTTGGGTTAAAAAGTTTCCAAACTTTAACCAATTATTTTTTGAACAATACAATGTAAGGTATAATGAGCTCCTAAAAACCATCAATCATCTTTTGTTTGATAAATTAGATGTAAGATTGTATACTTATTTAGTTGAGAAAAAAGATATTACCAAAAAAAATCCAATTAAAATTTCACACAGACAAATTGCAAATGAATTGGGTACGGCACGTGAAGTTATTAGCCGACTTATAAAAAAATTGGAAGGTGAAAAGAAGGTAAAACAACTCACAAATCATATTGAAATTTTGTAGTGGTGACTATAGTCACTGCAGATTACTTATTTTTAAAGTAATTTCGACACAAATTATAACTAAAACTTTTTTATTATGAAAAAAAACATGGGATCTGCAGATAAAATTATTAGAGTACTAATTGCTATAGTTATTGCTATTTTATACTGGCAAGGGATTATTAGTGGTGGTACATTAGCAATTGTTCTTTTAGCATTTGCTGGAATATTTTTACTAACTAGTTTAGTAGGGTTTTGTCCTTTATATCCAATTTTAGGATTGAATACTTGTAAGAAAAAATAAGATTTTATAAAAAAGAGGTTTAAAAAAACCTCTTTTTTATTCTCCACAATACGTCACAAAATTTCTTGGTGTTTCATAAAGTGTGATGGAAAGCTCTAAACTTTCATCAATTTTTGAGCGTAGTTTATTCCAAATTACAACTGAAATATTTTCAGCCGTTGGATTTAATGTTTTGAATGCTTCAACTTCTTCATTTAAATTTTTGTGATCGAATTTCTCTTCAATTTCAACTTCAATCAGCCTTTTTAAAATTTTCATGTCCATCACAAAACCTGTCTCCGGGTGAATTTCACCCTTTACCGAAACTATTAACTCATAATTATGTCCATGATAATTAGGGTTTGCGCATTTACCAAATACAATTGCATTTCTAGCATCAGTCCATTCAGCATTATACAATCTATGTGCTGCATTAAAATGAGCTTTTCTGTTTACGGTTACTTTCATAATTAATTACTAATAAAACTATAATATTTTTCAAAAATTATTTTAAACCATTCGGTATAAATTTCAGGTTGGTTTACTATATCATTTTTCACTTCTTCTACAGTCATCCACTTAAAGCTTTCAACCTCTTCCCTATTAATCAACGGATTTTTATTATAATAACCAATCATAATATGATCTAATTCATGTTCTGTTAATCCATTATCAAAAGGTGCTTTATATATAAATGAAGTCACTTCTTTCAAATCACAAACAAAACCCATTTCTTCTTGTAAACGACGCTTACCTGCTTCCAAATTACTTTCTCCATTACGCTGATGGCTACAACATGAATTTGTCCATAACAAAGGCGAATGGTATTTATCTGCTGCTCGTTGTTGTAACATCAACTCATTTTTATCATTAAAAATAAACACCGAAAATGCTCTATGTAACAACGCTTTTTCATGGGCTTCCATTTTAGGCATTAAACCAATCTGCTCATCTTTTTCGTTTACTAAAATAACTTGTTCTTCTTTCATTTAAAATTGAATTGCAACAAATTTACAAAATGTAATGGTACTTATTGAATTTCATACTTTCAACTTTCAAACTTTCAAACTTTAAAGCATATATTTGCACCTCAAAATTTGATAGATGAGTTTTTTAGAAGAAATAGCACGTAGACGTACCTTTGGAATTATTTCACATCCCGATGCTGGTAAAACAACATTAACCGAAAAATTATTATTATTTGGTGGTGCTATACAAGAAGCTGGAGCTGTAAAAAATAACAAAATTAAGAAAGGTGCCACTTCTGACTTTATGGAAATTGAACGCCAACGTGGTATTTCTGTAGCAACATCTGTACTTGCATTTATTTATAAAGACAAGAAAATCAATATTTTAGACACACCCGGTCACAAAGATTTTGCTGAAGATACTTTTAGAACATTAACCGCTGTAGATAGTGTTATTGTTGTAATTGATGTTGCAAAAGGTGTTGAGCAACAAACTGAAAAATTGGTTAAAGTTTGTAGAATGCGTAAAATACCAATGATTGTTTTTATTAATAAATTAGATCGTGAAGGTAAAGATGCTTTTGATTTATTAGATGAAGTTGAACAAAAACTAGGATTACGAGTTACTCCTTTAAGTTTCCCAATTGGAATGGGTTATGATTTTAAGGGAATTTATAATATATATGGGGGGAAAATTAATCTCTTTTCTGGAGATAATAAACAACTAGTTTCTGAAGGTGTTGAATTTACAGATATTTCTACTCCAGAATTAGATGAAATAATTGGGGAAACTGCAGCTGAAACATTAAGAGAAGAAATAGAATTAGTAACTGAAGTGTATCCTAATTTTAATAAAGATGAATACTTAAACGGTGATTTACAACCTGTATTTTTTGGTTCGGCATTAAATAATTTTGGTGTAAAAGAACTATTGGAATGTTTTATTGAAATTGCTCCTTCGCCACAGCCAAAAATGTCTGAACAACGATTGATAGATTCAAAAGAAGAAAAAATGACTGGTTTTGTATTTAAAATCCATGCAAATATGGATCCTAATCACAGAAACAGATTGGCATTTATAAAAATTGTTTCAGGAACTTTTAGAAGAAATGCTCCTTATTTACACGTTCGTAATAATAAAAAAATGAAATTTTCAAGTCCAAATGCTTTTTTTGCAGAGAAAAAAGAAATTGTTGATGAATCTTTCCCTGGCGATATTGTTGGACTTCAAGATACTGGGAACTTTAAAATTGGTGATACTTTAACTGAAGGAGAAATATTAAATTTTAAAGGAATTCCTAGTTTTTCTCCAGAGCATTTCCGCTATGTTAATAACGCTGAACCTCTAAAATCTAAACAATTATTTAAAGGTTTAGATCAATTAATGGATGAAGGTGTTGCACAATTATTTACATTAGATTTAAACGGAAGAAAAATAATTGGAACTGTTGGCGCCTTACAATATGAAGTTATTCAATACCGCTTAGAACACGAATATGGCGCGAAATGTAGTTACGAAAATTTGCCAGTTCATAAAGCATGTTGGGTTGAACCTGAAGATCTTAAAAGTGAAGAATTCAAAGAATTTAAACGTGTAAAGCAACGTTTTTTAGCGAAAGATAAACAAGGGCAATTGGTGTTTTTAGCAGATTCTGAATTTACCATTCAAATGACACAAAGCAAATACCCTACAGTAAAATTACATTTCACAAGTGAGTTTAATATTCAATAATACTAAATTCTAAATGTAAAGGCTTAATGGCTTTGACCAACATTGGTATAAAATCATCACCTAATTTTAAATACATTTCTGAAAAATTACGTGTTCGTTCTTCTAAACTTTGATTTGGAAACAACTCGTTTTGTAATATTATAATTCTTTCAACAACATCTGAAAGTTTACGTTTTTGAGCCTTTAACAATCTTTTTTCTAAATTAGAAATTCCATTTAATTGTTTTTGTTCTTGAGCATTTACAGCTCCTAAAAATGACACATCCGTTTCCTTTGCTAATTCTTTTAAATGGATAAATTGTTGCTTTAAATGTTCCTTTTGTTGGGTGAAATCAATTTCAATTTTAGAAATCTCTTTTACTTTTTTTGAAATTAACTCTTCCTGATTTATAAATAACTCTTGTAGAGAAATATTCAATTTCGTACTCTTTATCAATTGTTTTTCTGAAGCTAATAATACCGAATTTCTTAATAATAAAATAGGAAATGGTGTGTTTAAAGTCTTAAAATACTTCTTTAATTGAAACCAATACGCTAGCTCTCCTCCACCTCCAATATAACATAGATTGGGCAACACTGTCTCTTGAAACAACGGTCGCATAATTACATTTGGACTAAAACGTTCTGGATAATTTGATAGTTCTTTTAAAATTTCTTCTTCAGAAAAAGAAATAGTTGTGTTATTAATTATGTACTTGTTATTTTCAAAAATAATTCGTTCACGCAAATTATCTTTTAAATAAAAAAGGTTAACCTCTCTTGGATTTACTTGAATATTGTAATCTTTACTTAGTTTTTTATTAGTGCTTAAAACTTGAGTATATGATGTTCTATTCATCAATTCATCTTTAATAATTGGTGCAAATTGTTCTTTTAAACTACTATCATCACTATCAATAATTACCAATCCATAATCCCTAAAAAGTTCGTTTACCAAATAACGAGTCGCATCAGTTAAATTAGAATGCTTTAAGTAAGCGTTTTCAAATAATTTCTTTAAAAAAGTTGCATTTCTAGTTGTTCCCACCAATTTTGAAAACTCTTCAAAAACAGTATCAAAACCTGCTGTTTTTAATCTACCAACAGCTCCACTACTTTCTCTATTCCAAGCAACCTTTTTATCCTTTAAATTGAAAAAATTAATTTCATCAAAATCGTGATCTTCTGTAGCCATCCAATACACAGGTATAAAATTATGATTGGGAAATTCATTTTTTAAAGTCTTCGTTAAATTTATTGTAGTAATTATTTTATATAAAAAATACAAAGGACCTGTAAAGATGTTTAATTGATGTCCTGTGGTAATTGTAAATGTCTTTTCTTCGGAAAGAATTTCAATATTTTGAAATGTTTTTTTAGAGACATTAATAGTTTTGTATTGATGTCTTAATGCTTCAACTAAAACTTTTCTTGAATTGGATGTAAATGATTCTCTTTTAAGTTCAAGTTGTTTTTTAAACCCTACTAAATCAGGGAAATTACCATAAAATGCAGATAACTCAGGTTTTTCATCTAAATAATCACAAATTATAGATGAAAAGTAACCCGTTTTTTGAAATGGAATATGATGTACTTTCATTAAAATTTAAACAGTTCTTTGAAATAGTGTATATACATATTCTCTTAATCCACCCGAAGGTTGTGTATAAGTATAATTAAACGATTTTAACAACTTAAAATCGGCACCTAATCGTTCTTGCAACATCGTTTCATTATAATTAAAAACATCTAATCCACTACATTTTTTTGCACCTTCTAAATTAAATTCAGCTAAAATTACAAAACCATTTGGCTTTAGCACCTTTTTAACTAAATCAAAATATGATTTTTGTTGTTTCTTGGTCGTAAAAAAATGTAGTACAGCTCTATCATGCCATAAATCAACATTTTTAAGTTTAAGCAATTCTGAAGGGGCGGTTAAATCATCAACAATAAATTCAACTTTAGCTTGTTTATGAGTTGTTAAATTATTCTTTAATTCTGTTAATGCAGCTGCTGCAATATCATTTACAACTATATTTGTATATCCTTTATTTAATAAAAGCTCAATTAAAGTCGCTGCACCAACGCCTGCATTAAAAATTAGGGCATCTTTTGGTAAGTTACATCCTGAAATTAACTCCATTGAAGGAATTGGGTCTTCTTCATACCAGCCCAAACTATCAGCAGGTGCTTTTTGATACGCATGATTCCAGTGCTTTTCAAAATCGTAATCTGATGCTGAATTATCCTCCATTAGTAAATATATTTATTTTGATAAAAGTAAACAATTTAGCTTGTTTGTCGAAATTGAATAAAACTTCTAACATTTTTTTAACTAATCATAACCTAAAAAAAGCGAGCTATTGCTCGCTTTTTATTAAATAAATTATTTTTTATACTGGCTCTCCGTATAAATCAAATTCAGTAGCTGAAGTAATTTTAATAGATGCAAATTTTCCAACTTGCACATAATGTTTGGTAGCATCAATTAACACTTCATTATCTACATCAGGCGAATCAAATTCTGTGCGTCCGATAAAATAATTACCATCTTTTCTATCAATAATTACGTTAAATATTTTATTAACTTTTTCTTGATTCAACTCAAAAGAAACCTGACTTTGAACTTCCATTATCTCATTAACACGTTGTTGTTTAACATCTTCTGGAACATCATCCTCTAAATTAGCTGCTGTTGTATTTTCTTCATGTGAATATGCAAAAGCACCTAAACGCTCAAAACGCATTTCTTGTACCCAATCTTTTAATTCTTTAAAAGACGCTTCTGTTTCACCAGGATACCCCACAATTAAGGTTGTTCTAATTGCCATGTTTGGAACAGATTCCCTGAATTCAGCAATCAAATTAGTTGTTTTTTCATGTGATGTTCCTCTACGCATAGATTTTAAAATATCGTCGTTAATATGTTGTAAAGGAATATCTAAATAATTACACACTTTTGGTTCGTTATGAATCACTTCT
Organism: uncultured Lutibacter sp.; assembly: GCA_964412305.1. Classification (GTDB taxonomy): domain Bacteria; phylum Bacteroidota; class Bacteroidia; order Flavobacteriales; family Flavobacteriaceae; genus Lutibacter. The sequence goes on from CAYPNJ010000025.1 coordinate 14,729, forward strand.
AACACATCTAATGGGAACCCTGTTGGAAATGCATAATGCAAACGAATCCATTCAATACCATCAATTTTAACTAATTCTTTTAGCAAATCAGCTAAGGCTCTTTTTTTATAAATATCTAATCCGTAATAAGTTAAATCTTGTGCTATCAAAATTAATTCTTTAATCCCCTTTTTAGCAAGTTTTGTAGCTTCAATTACTAAATTTTCAATAGAAGTAGAAACGTGTTTACCTCTCATTAAAGGTATTGCACAAAATGAACAAGGTCTATCACAACCTTCTGCAATTTTTAAATATGCATAATGTGTTGGTGTAGTTGTTAAACGTTCTCCTATAAGTTCGTGCTTGTAATCTGCCTCTAAAACTTTTAATAAATTAGGTAAATCATGAGTTCCAAAAAATTCATCAACATTTGGTATTTCTTTTTCTAAATCTGGTTTGTAACGTTCACTTAAACATCCTGAAACATATACTTTATCTACCTCGCCTAATTCTTTTTTATGAACATAATGCAAAATAGTATTTATTGATTCTTCTTTAGCATCACCAATAAAACCACATGTATTAATTACAACAATATTTCCATCCTCATTTTCATCTTCATGAACAACATTTTTAGCATTCGCTTTTAGCTGTCCCATTAACACTTCACTATCGTACACATTCTTAGAGCACCCTAAAGTAACAACGTTAATTTTATTTTCTTTTCTTGATTTAGTTCTCATATTCTTAAAGATAAAAAATCACACTTCGACAAGCTTAGTGTGACATTATTTAAGTTATAATTTGTGATTTTATTTAAAGAAAGAATCTACAAATTCAATTTTATTAAATACTTGTAAATCATCTATTCCTTCACCAACACCTATATATTTTACAGGGATTTGAAATTGATCTGATATACCAATTACTACTCCTCCTTTAGCTGTACCATCTAATTTGGTAACTGCTAATGATGTTACTTCAGTTGCTAGTGTAAACTGTTTCGCTTGTTCAAAAGCATTTTGCCCTGTTGAACCATCTAACACTAATAAAACTTCATGAGGTGCATTTTCAACAACTTTTTGCATTACACGCTTTATTTTGGTCAATTCATTCATTAAATTCACTTTATTATGCAATCTTCCAGCTGTATCAATAATAACTATATCAGCATCTTGTGCAACGGCAGATTTTAACGTATCAAATGCAACTGAAGCAGGATCACTTCCCATATCTTGACGTACCATTGGGACATCTACTCTATCGGCCCAAACCTGTAATTGATCTATTGCGGCTGCTCTAAAAGTATCAACAGCACCTAATACTACTTTTTTACCATTTTTAGTAAACTGAGCTGCTAGTTTACCTATGGTTGTAGTTTTACCAACCCCATTTACACCAACCACCATTATAACGTATGGCTTTTTTCCAGAAGGAATTGTAAAATCTGTTTCGTTACCAACATTAGTTTCAGCTAGTAAACCTGCAATCTCTTCTCTTAGAATTTTATTTAACTCATCGGTCCCTAAATATTTATCTTCAGCAACTCGTGCTTCAATTCTATCTATAATTTTAAGTGTTGTTTCAACTCCAACATCTGAAGAAACCAATATTTCTTCTAAATTATCTAAAACATCATCATCTACTTTTGATTTACCAGCTACGGCTTTAGATAACTTTGAAAAAAAAGTTGAGCTACTTTTCTCTAATCCTTTATTTAACGTTTCCTTTTTTTCTTTCGAAAATATTTTTTTAAATAAACTCATCTTACTACGAATTAATAGTATAAATATAAAAAAGAAAAGCTACCCTCAATATTGAAAGTAGCTTTAGTATTGTATTTGAGAACAAATATTATTTTTTGCTCAAAAAGTCTTTTACTTTTGATGGATCCATAATAGATTCTACAAATGTGTAAGCTCCTGTTTTTGGAGATTTTACCATTTTAATAGCTTTTGATAATCTCTTTGATCCAGTTTGTAACGATGCTACTGATTTCTTTGCCATGGTCCTATATTATTTTATTTCTTTATGAACAGTCATTTTTTTCAAGATAGGGTTGAATTTTTTAATTTCCATTCTATCAGGAGTATTCTTTTTATTTTTCATAGTAATATATCTAGAAGTACCTGGTTTACCAGTAGCTTTATGCTCTGTACATTCTAAAATTACTTGGATTCTATTTCCTTTACTCTTTGCCATTTCCTACTATATTATTTTTTTAAAAAACCATTTTCTCTAGCTTCTTTCATAACAGCAGAGATTCCTTTTTTATTAATATTCTTTAAAGTTGATGCTGCTACTTTTAAAGTAACCCATTTATCTTCTTCAGGAATATAAAAACGCTTTTTATGTAAATTAGCGCCAAATTTTCTTTTAGTTCTATTCAATGCATGAGAAACATTGTTTCCAACCATTGCTTTTTTTCCAGTAAGTTCACAAACTCTTGACATATCTCTGTACCTTTTTAGTGTATTCTCAAAACGAGATGCAAAATTAAATTTTTAAAACTAGATACACAAACTTATTTTACTTGTTTTTTAAAATTTCTTTTCTTAATAATTCCAATGCTTTATTTGAAGCTCTCTCAATTACTTTTTCTCTTGGCTTACCAAAGAAAAATTCTTCAGAAAAAACTGTTGTTGGTGTTGCAATTGCAATAAAAACAGTACCAACTGTTTTATCAGTGTTATCAGTCGTAGGGCCAGCATTACCAGTGGTTGCAATTGCATAACTAGTATTATATTTTTCTTGAATTCCCTTTGCCATTGCTTCAGCAACCTGAGAACTAACTACTGAGTATTGTTTTATTAATTTCTCATCAATATTTAATTCTTTTATTTTAATAGATTGGTGATATGCAACTACAGAACCAACAAAATAATTTGATGAACCGGCTATTGAAGTGATCATTTTAGCAATATTCCCACCTGTACAACTCTCAGCAGTAGCTAATGTTTGCTTTTTATAGGTTAACATTTCACCTATAGATTTTTCTATTGTTTCGCTTTCTTCAAACCCAACTATAATATCTGGAATTATTTTAAACAGTTTACTTACTTCTTCCGTTATTCCATTTTTTAAAAATTCCTCATTAGCTCCTTTTGCTGTTAGCCTTAAACGTAATTTTCCATAAGATGGTAAATAGGCTAATTTTATATAGTTAGGTAACTTATTTTCCCAATCTTCAATTCGTTCCGCAACCATACTTTCTCCCATTCCGTAGGTAAGTATTGTTTTATGAAGTATAAATGGTAAATGAAATGTTGTTGTTAATTTTGGCAATACACTATTTTGCATCAAACCTTTCATTTCATTTGGAACTCCTGGTAATGAAACAACTATTTTTCCAAGTTCCTCAAACCACATTCCTGGTGCAGTACCCAAATCATTTTTGAGTGGAATACTTTTTGAAGGAACCAACGCTTGTTGTTTATTAACTTCTGTAAAAGGGTAGTTAATTTTAGCAAACATTTTTTTAATATGTTCAACAATTTCATTGTTCAAAACTAAAGTATCGTTAAAATATTCAGCAAGTGTTAATTTAGTAATATCATCCTTTGTTGGACCTAGACCACCTGTAATAATTACAATATCAGCATTTTGTTGAGCTTCTTTAACTGCTTTTAAAATATGCTTTTTATCATCTTGAATTGAAGTGATTTGATATACAGAAACACCAATTTTATTTAATTGTGAAGCAATCCATTTCGAATTTGAGTCCAATATTTGACCAATTAAAATTTCGTCTCCAATAGTAATTATTTCTGCATTCATTTTTAAACAATAATTTTGCGATAAATGTACTAATTACAACGCAACCTTTTACAGCTATTTGCATCTAATTTATATACAACCCCTAAATCTAACACTGCTATGAACATAACTTCTAATATAAGTGATCAAGAGCTTCTTGACCAAGTTGAAAACTGTACGTTAAATGCCGAATTATTTACGCACGAAAATCAATTAAAACTTTCTTGGATTTTGATTAACAAATTTGGTTTAGAAGTTGCTACATTCAAAAACTGCAGACTAAAAGAGCAATTTTATGCCAATGTTTTGAATAGCTCTAAATTTAATTTACCATTAACAAAAGCCTACACAGAAATTTTAGATTATTTCATGAAGAAGTCTTCAACTAAAGATTTTGATAAATTACTAAGAGAATTTCCTCGTTTGAAATACAATTTTAAAAATTTAGTAAAAACACATTACGGTTATAATATTTTAAAAGAACACCGTAAAGAAGAGAGTTTAAGTCCTTTGGGAACTATTTTATTTACGTTTTAATAGGTTATTTTACTTTTATTGAAAAAAACTCTTGGTCTTCAATTCTTCCAATAAGTATATCATTTTCATAAACTTTTCCAACTCCAGCAGGAGTTCCTGTAAATAATACATCGCCTTTTTTTAATGTAAAAAACTGAGAAACATAGGCAATTAACTCATCTATTTTCCATAGCATCGCATTTGTATTTCCATCTTGTACTAAATTAGTATTTATATGCAATGAAAATTTTAAATTGCTTAAATCTCCTAAGTTTTCCTTCGGAATAAATTTACCAATAACAGCACTTCCATCAAATGCTTTTGCTTTTTCCCAAGGCAAGCCCTTTTCTTTACATTTATCTTGAATATCACGTGCTGTAAAATCAATTCCTAAACCAATTTCATCGTAATATTTATGAGCAAATTTTTCTTCAATATATTTCCCTACTTTATTTATTTTTACCAATATTTCAACCTCATAATGTATCTCTTTTGAAAAAGGAGGAATAAAAAAAGGTTGATTTTTAAGTAAAATCGCAGAATTTGGTTTCAAAAAAACTACTGGATTTTCAGGTTTCTCATTTGCTAACTCTTCAATGTGTTTTGCGTAATTACGCCCTATACAAATAATTTTCATTGTTGAAATTTAAAGATTCAATAGTATATCTTAAAATAAGTACATTTTAAGGAATCCATTTTTTTTCAAAATTTGGTTTTCTTTTTTCTAAAAATGCATTTCTACCTTCTTTTGCTTCATCAGTCATATAGGCTAAACGTGTAGCTTCACCCGCAAAAACTTGCTGCCCAACCATACCGTCATCTGTTAAATTCATAGCAAATTTTAACATTCGAATAGACATTGGTGATTTTTCTAGTATTTCTTGCGCCCATTTAAAGGCTGTATCTTCCAATTCATCATGTGGTATCACTGCATTTACCATTCCCATATCATACGCTTCTTGAGCTGAATAATTTCTTCCTAAGAAAAATATTTCTCGTGCCTTTTTTTGACCAACCATTTTTGCTAAATATGCAGATCCGTAACCACCATCAAAGCTGGTAACATCCGCATCGGTTTGTTTAAAAATTGCATGTTCTTTACTCGCCAATGATAAATCACATACAACATGTAAGCTATGTCCACCTCCTACCGCCCAGCCTGGAACAACGGCAATAACAGGTTTTGGCATAAAACGAATTAAGCGTTGTACTTCTAAAATATTTAAACGGTGATAACCATCTTCACCAACATAGCCTTGATGTCCACGAGCTTTTTGATCTCCACCACTACAAAATGAATAAACTCCGTCTTTTGTTGAAGGCCCCTCAGCAGAAAGCAACACAACTCCTATAGAAGTATCTTCTTGTGCATCGTAAAAAGCATCGTATAATTCTTTGGTTGTTTTAGGTCTAAAAGCATTTCTTACATTTGGTCTGTTAAACGCAATACGTGCAACTCCATTACATTTTTTATAAGTTATGTCTTCAAACTCTTTTACAGTTACCCAATTTATTTCTTTCATTTCTTATAAATTTATGCGTAAAAATAGTTGAATTAAATGGTTTAAAAAACAATAAATTAAAACTTGTAAATGTGACATAGGTAACAGAAATAATTACATTCACAAATAAAATGGTAATTTTGCACTATAAATAACGACAGATATAAGTGTTGATTGATTCAAATTATAAGGGATGAAAATTATACCATCAAATTATACAAAGAGTACCGACTTACCTTTAAAACTTAAAATTAGCTTTGAAGCTGTATTTGAGTATTTAGAAAAAATTGCTATTGATGATAATCATCATTTTCAGTCTTCAGCAATACAAATACTTCAAGAATATGAAAAATATCCTATCTTAAGAGATGGTTTTGAAGATTTTAGCTACTTAGAAAAATACAATACAGAAATAGATAAATTACTAGATATATTATTTCCTGAGTTATTACAAACTAATGAAATTAAAGCTGCAAGTATACCTTTTGAATTTACTACATTTAAACTTTCAAAACGTTTTCAACAAATTATAGATGATGCGGGTGACGATTATGAACTTAGACTACGCAACTTTGATGAATCTAACATTTATATACTTACTTGTACTTTTATTTTAGCATATTATTATAATGTAAATATAGATTTTAGACGCCCATTCTTTTTTGATATTCCAAGTACCTCAACTGGAATTACCAAACACTACAGAACATTTTTTAATGGTGATTTCTTTAAAGTAAAGCCTTTAAAAAATACAAAACCAATTACTGAAGATGATGTGAAAATTTTATTAGACAACTTCAACAATATTGATATTTGGAGAGAAAAATTCCCTCCTAATAGTTATGAGTTTAAAGGTTTTGGACTCGTAAATTTATTTGATGTAACACCAGATCAATCTTTGTCTAATCTAAAAGAAAATTTAGTAAAAAAAGATAAACATTCGTTTAATGAAATAGAACAAAGTATTTCAAAATTATTTGGTTCTACAACCATAAAATTTGGATTATCAAATTATAACTTAAATAAAGGTCGCTTAAGTTTTAGAAAAAATCAAAATCAAAAAAGTTTTTTATTTAAAGAAGGTAACGGGCTTAAGTTTGGAGATTTCTTTTGCAAAGGAATTGTATCTAAAGTATTCGAAAATAAAGAGTTATTAGCTATCTCAGACATTGAAAAATATGGAAAAGGAAGTAATTATAATGGTTTGTATAAAGTTTTAAAAAGTCAGGATATACAAAGTATTATACTCGTACCCTTAAAATTAAGTGATGAACAATTTGGAATTATGGAATTGGTTTCAGAAAATAAATACGAATTAAATTCTATTAATGCATATAAACTAAAAGATGTAATTCCGGTTTTTAAAATTGCTATCCGTAGACATATGGAAGAGTTTGAGAACAAACTTGAATCTGTAATTCAAGAAAATTACACGTCATTACATCCAACAGTAAAATGGCGATTTTATGAAGAAGCAGAGAGCTACCTACATAATATTGAAACAGGTAATAGTACTTCCAAAAACCTAAAAAGTATTGTTTTTGAAAATGTAGTTCCATTATATGGACAAAGTGATATTAAAGGTTCTTCAATTGCACGAAATAATGCAATACAAGCCGATTTAATTAAACAACTTAACCTTGCTTCAAAAGTGATTATAAAAGCTGATGCTAAATTTAATTTACCTATTTATAACGATTTATTATTTAGAATTAACGAATGCTTGCATAATATTAAAAAAG
>CAYPNJ010000026.1:0-22157 GCA_964412305.1 uncultured Lutibacter sp.
ATTTCATAAGAATAACGATTGGATTGCATAACTTTTGCAATCCAATCGTGTAATTCTTTTAAAGATTCATCTTCGTTCAATAGTGGAATAACTACTGATATATCCATTTAAGTTTTATTTTATTAAATACTTGTAATTTCTTCGTCAGATTTTTTCATAATTAAACCTCCAATTAGCGAAATTATAAACCCTACAAATAAGCTTCCAATGATGTTCATTGCAGAAGCCATTACAGGTCCTGACATTTTACTAGCCATTGCTAAAGATGTTTCTAATTGTTCATCAGACATATTTGGGTACTGTTCTATCATTGCCTGTTCTTGTACTTCAGCCATTCTGGTAAAGTATTCAGGTTCAATAAAATTAGTAAAAATTAAAGTGTAAGCAACCCCAACTAATCCAGAAATTAGAGCAATCCCTAAACCTGTTTTTAAAGCTTCACCTAAAGAAAGAAAACCTCCATTAAGTTGTTTAACTTGTTTAATACCCATAACAATAATTGCTACCGTAATAGCAATACCAATAATTGCCATAGACCAGTGTGGATCATAGGTTTTTCCCATTGCAAATAATGCAACATTTAATAAAATACCAGTAAATCCTAATATTAAACCATAGTTTAACATGATTTGTTTTGGTGTTGTTGTTTGGTTTTCCATAATAATTGAATAGATTTTAGATTAACAAATATACTAAATACCACTTTAGTATAGCTTGTTATTATTAATATTAATAAATTGTTTTAATTAATTTATTAGTAAACAGTTATTTAAAAATGTTACATAAAATTATAAAAAAAATCATTGGTAAAACAAAAATTGATTGTAAATTTGCGGCTGGCAAGTCCTACACAACTAGCTCCCTTTGAATCCTCCAGGGCGGGAACGCAGCAAAGGTATTAGGTTGTAGCAGTGTGATGTAGGTAGCTTGCCTTTTTTTATGCGCTTTTGTTAAGTTTTTTTCTTCTCTTAACTTTAACTTTTTAACTTTACACTTTTAATTTTTATCACTATTTATGTCTAAAGTTGTTTTAATTACAGGAGGATCTTCAGGAATTGGAAAATCAGTTGGTGAATTTTTAACCGAAAAAGGATTTATTGTTTACGGAACTAGCAGAAATTCAACCAAAATTAAAAATCATCCTTTTAAATTAGTTTCTTTAGATGTAAATAATACCGAAACAATTGCTGAAGCAGTTAATGAAGTAATTTCTAATGAAGGGAGATTGGATATTTTAATTAATAATGCAGGTATGGGAATTACAGGTCCTATTGAAGAAACTCCAACAAATGAAATGAGAAACGTTTTTAGCACTAATTTTTTTGGTGCAATAGATGTTATGAAAGCTGTTTTACCACAAATGCGTGCTCAAAAAAGCGGATTGATAATTAATGTCACATCAATAGCTGGTTATATGGGATTACCATTTAGAGGGATTTATTCAGCAACTAAGGGCGCTTTAGAGATTGTAACTGAAGCTATTAGGATGGAAGTCAAAAATTTTGGAATTAGAGTGACCAATGTTGCCCCAGGAGATTTTGCAACAAATATAGCATCAGGAAGGTATCACACGCCTGTTTTTGAAAATTCACCTTATAAAGAAACGTACCAAAGTAATTTAGATTTAATGGATGCTCATGTTGATAGTGGAAGTGATCCAATTGATATGGCAAAAGCTATATATAAAATTATAAACACTAAAAATCCAAGAGTACATTATAAAGTGGGTGATTTTATGCAGAAATTTTCAATTGTATTAAAAAAAATATTACCAGATACTATTTATGAAAAGTTATTGATGAATCATTATAAATTGTAATCAATTAAGTACTTTTGCCAAGGATAAATAAACCTAAATAAATTAAACAACATATAAAGAATGAAATTTTTTATTGACACTGCAAACTTAGATCAAATTAAAGAAGCACAAGCTTTAGGAATTTTAGATGGTGTAACTACAAATCCATCATTAATGGCTAAAGAAGGAATTACTGGTGCAGCTAATATTATTAACCATTATAAAGCTATTTGCGAGCTTGTAGGTGGAGATGTTAGTGCTGAAGTAATTGCAACAGATTTTGAAGGAATGGTTAGAGAAGGAGAAGAATTAGCAGCGTTGCATCCTCAAATTGTTGTAAAATTACCTATGATTGCTGACGGAATTAAAGCATGTAAATATTTTTCTGATAAAGGAATTAAAACCAACGTAACATTAGTATTTTCAGCTGGGCAAGCATTATTGGCTGCAAAAGCTGGAGCAACTTATATGTCACCATTTATTGGTCGTTTAGATGATATTTCTACTGATGGCTTAGGGTTAATTACTGAAATTAGACATATTTATGATAATTACGGTTTTGAAACTCAAATTTTAGCAGCTTCTGTACGTCATACAATGCATATTATGGATTGTGCAAAAATTGGTGCTGATGTTATGACAGGACCTTTAAGTGCAATTAAAGGATTGTTAAAACATCCTTTGACAGATATTGGTTTAGCACAGTTTTTAGCAGATTATAAAAAAGGAAACTAAGCTTAAAATATTAATATATATATAAGGAATTGCTATTGCAATTCCTTTTTTGTTTGAAATTTTGTAAAATTAGTATGACTCTTTTTTAAGATTTTTTTACTAAATGGTTTTAAAACTATAAACTTTTCCTTTAAAATTATATTGAATTTCACTTACACTTTCGGCTTTAATTCTATCAACTTCATCTTCATTCAGTTCAAAATCTATTTCTGTGTAATATGAAGCAGTGTTTTTAATTTTGTTAGATTCTATATCAGTATTATCTGAATTTAATGTTAGCGAACCCTTTTCAAAAACAAAAGTTAAAGTACAACCTACTCTTTTAATTTTTTTTGAAAATTTTCCAATTATTATAGTTTTAATAAATGGGAAACCACCTAATTCTTCAATATCTAAATAGACAGTATCACTTATGTTTTCAGCATATTTGGTTCCTCCATTAAACTCAATTTTAGGAACTTCTTCCAAAGGAGTTTTAACTTTTTTAGATTTTAACATGTTTGAAAATGAAAATGCCATAGCTATTTAGTTTTAATTGTGATATGCTTGATTATGAGCTAAATCTGTTCCGCAAGATTTACACTTTGCGGCAGAGCCTGCACCTCCAGAACAACCATTTGTACATGTGTAATGATAAACACCCAAAGCATTTTGAGCAGGTGAAGCATTATTGTTATTAGCAGGAGGGGGAGTTCTTAAATCAGTTTTTGGAACTTTCAAAGGTCCATTTTTTAAAAAACCGTCATTATGAAAAGCTAAATTGTGTGTGTATGGTGTATTACACGTTGGACAACTTCCAGCAACATCACCACCGCTATTTTCACATTTGTTAGCACAAATATAATGTTTAACAGTAGCCGTAACTTTCTTTTTTACAGGTTGAACTTCAGACTTTTTTTCTTTGCAAGAAATTGTAATTGCAAAAACTAATATTAATAATACGCTTAATTTTTTCATATATAATTCTAATGTTAAGATTTCAAATATAAAACAAAATTATAAGTTTTGGAAGTGTGTAGTTTTAAATCTAAAATCTAATAAATTAATAAACTTATCGTCAACATATATTCCTACTAGCTGAGTAACTGGTCATTGAGCGTAGTCGAAATGTAGGTTCTCATAATAATTGCTAATTAGACAGATGAGATTCTGAAATAAATTCAGAATGACGACTTTTTAAATCTATTTTCAACAAAAAAGTCCTAACAATTTTGTTAGGACTTTTAATAAATGTTTAACGTATTTTATAAGTGAATTACTTCATCATAAGCATCAGCAACAGCTTCCATAACAGCTTCACTCATTGTTGGATGCGGATGAATTGTTTTTAATACTTCATGACCTGTAGTTTCTAATTTTCTTCCAAGTACAGCTTCAGCAATCATATCTGTTACCCCAGCACCAATCATGTGGCAACCTAACCATTCGCCATATTTAGCATCAAAAATTACTTTCACAAAACCATCTGGAGTTCCAGCAGCTTTTGCTTTTCCTGAGGCTGAGAATGGGAATTTACCAATTTTTAATTCGTAACCTTGTTCTTTTGCTTGTGCTTCAGTTAAACCAACACTCGCAATTTCTGGAGTGGCATATGTACAACCAGGAACATTCCCATAATCTATTGCTTCAGTATGTAAACCCGCAATTTTTTCAACACAGGTAATTCCTTCTGCAGAAGCAACGTGTGCTAATGCTTGACCAGGAACAACATCACCAATGGCATAATACCCAGGAATGTTAGTTTGGTAAAAATCGTCTACTAATATTTTATCTCTATCAACAACAATTCCAACATCTTCTAAACCAATGTTTTCAATATTAGATTTTATTCCTACTGCTGAAAGTAATACATCAGCTTCTAAAATTACTTCTCCTTTTTTAGTTTTAACCACCGCTTTTACACCATCTCCTGAAGTATCTACAGATTCAACAGAAGAATTGGTCATTACTTTTATTTTTGACTTTTTGAACGAACGTTCAAATTGTTTTGATACATCAATATCTTCTACTGGAACCAAGTTTGGTAAAAATTCTACAATAGTTACTTCTGTTCCCATTGACTTATAAAAATGTGCAAACTCTACACCAATAGCACCAGAGCCAACAACAATCATTTTTTTAGGTTGCTTAGGTAATGTTAAAGCTTCTCTATAACCAATAACTTTTTTTCCATCTTGTGGTAAATTTGGTAACTCACGAGAACGTGCACCTGTTGCAATAATAATATGATCTGCACTGTATTCAGTAACTTTTCCTTTAGCATCTGTTACATCAACCTTTTTACCAGTTTTAATTTTTCCGAAGCCGTCAATAACATCAATTTTGTTCTTTTTTAGAAGGAACTGAACACCTTTACTCATTCCTTCAGCAACATTTCTACTTCGCTTAATAACGGCATCAAAATCTTTATCAATAGCTTCAGCTTTTAAACCATATTGATCAACATGTTTTAAATAATCATAAACCTGAGCACTTTTTAACAATGCTTTTGTAGGAATACAACCCCAGTTTAAACAAATTCCACCTAAATTTTCTTTCTCAATAATGGCAACTTTAAATCCTAGTTGTGAAGCTCTAATAGCTGTAACGTATCCTCCAGGACCACTACCAATAATTATAATATCGTATTTCATGTGTTTTTGTTTAAATGTTAGTTTAGCTACATTTCTGCGGCAAATTTAAGTATTTATTATTTTTTAATTTAAAAATCAGCCTTATAATGACTAAAAGGTTTTCGAAAAGTTATTTTCAATTATTAATTACATTCTTTTAGGTACGCTAATTCCTAATAATTTGAATGCAGATTTAATAATTTCTGCAACTTTAGCTGAAAGCTGTGTTCTAATTATTTTTTCTTGTTCGTTTTCACATCCTAGAATTGGTACGGTTTGGTAAAACGAATTGTATTCTTTTACTAGATCGTACGTATAATTTGCAATTAACGCCGGACTGTGGTTTTTTGCTGCTATTTGAATTGTTTCTGGGAACAATTGTAATTGTTTAATTAATGACCGTTCTTTTTCGTGTAGTTTTAGTTCACTAATTTCCTGACTATAATCAAACGTAGCTTTTCTTAAAATAGATTGAATTCTAGCATAGGTATATTGAATAAACGGCCCTGTGTTTCCAGTAAAATCTACAGATTCTTCAGGGTTAAATAAGATTCGCCTTTTAGGATCTACTTTTAAAATATAATATTTTAAAGCTCCTAAACCAATAGTTTTGTATAATGTAGCTTTTTCTTCTTCTGAATATCCTTCTAATTTCCCTAACTCTTTAGAAATATCTCCAGCAGTTTTGGTCATTTCAAGCATTAAATCATCAGCATCAACAACTGTTCCTTCTCTAGATTTCATTTTCCCACTTGGTAAATCTACCATTCCATAAGATAAGTGATAGCAATTTTTTGCCCAATTGAAACCTAATTTATCTAAAATTAGAAACAATACTTTAAAATGGTAATCTTGCTCATTTCCAACAGTATATACTAATTCGTCTAAATCAAAATCTTTAAAACGTTCAATTGCTGTTCCAATATCTTGTGTCATATACACTGCAGTTCCATCTGCTCTTAAAACTATTTTTTCATCTAAGCCTTCAGCAGTTAAATCTATCCAAACTGAGCCATCTTCTTTTTTATAAAAGATTCCTTTATTTAATCCTTCAGCAACAATATCTTTTCCTAATAAATAGGTATTACTTTCGTAATAATTTTTATCAAAATCAACACCTAATTCTTTATATGTTTTATCAAAACCAGTATATACCCATTGATTCATTGTTTTCCAAAGTGAAACAACTTCAGTATCACCAGCTTCCCATTTTAGCAGCATTTTTTGTGCTTCTAATAAAATTGGTGCTTGTTTTTTAGCTTCTTCTTCAGTTTTACCTTGTTCAATTAATTGTGCAATTTCTACTTTATAAGCTTTGTCAAAAGCTACATAGTAATTACCAACTAATTTATCACCTTTTAAACCTGTACTTTCTGGAGTCTCCCCATTTCCAAAACGTTGCCAAGCCAACATACTTTTACAAATATGAATACCACGATCGTTTATAATTTGGGTTTTGTATACTTTTTTTCCTGAAGCTGCAATAATTTCAGCAACCGAATAACCTAATAAGTTATTTCTAATATGTCCTAAATGAAGTGGCTTATTGGTATTTGGTGAAGAATATTCAACCATAACCGCTTTCTCATTTGGGTTAGGAGTTATAAATCCAAAATTTTCTGTTTTATGAATTTTACTAAAACTTGAGGTAAAGTAAGAATCTGAAATTACTAAGTTTAAAAAACCTTTTACCACATTAAAACCTGAAACTTGAGCTACATTCTCTTTCAAGTATTCACCAATTTTAGTACCTATTTCAACAGGGTTTCCTTTTACAACGCGCAAAAATGCAAAAACAACAATGGTAATATCACCTTCGAAATCTTTTTTAGTAGCTTGAAATTCAACCGATTCTATAGTCGCATTGTAAATTTCTTTGAAACCTTTTTTTACGGCTATTTCTAAAATGTTTTGCATAATTTTTTTGCTCAAATATTTGGAAGTGCAAAAATAGTAAATTCAATATTGTTTTTACTGTTTTATAAATTCAAATTCAGTAAAATCAAAATCAGGATTAGGAACATCTATATGTAATTTGGTTACTTCACCATTTTTATTAAGATCAAACCATAATTTTCCTTCAGGTAAAGATGCCAAACTTGTTGAAAATCTAAATGTAAATATTTGATGATTCCAATGCTTCAATATTGCATAAAATATGGGAGTTTCATCCATTGAAAAGTGGAGTATTTTGTTTTTTAAAGTAACAGTTACATTCCCATATATTTTATCTTTATAAACTCCAGTATATGAGTTTAAACCTAAGTGGTTTTTGTTTAGTTTACCTCTAAGAGCTTCATTTTTTATTGATTCTAAACTAGAGACACTATCCTGTTTGATTTTAAAGTGTAAATAATTTGAAGACCAATCTTTACCTTTTGTATTATTAGTTAGTAAAACGTCTAAAATTTTATTTGCAATTGCACCAGTTGCCCAATTTAGATTATTAGTTAAAATTACAACTCCAATCTTTTTTTCTGGAATAAATAAAGATTTTGAGATCATACCATCATAACCGCCACCGTGTGATACAATTTTATAGCCTTCATAATCTTGGAGGCTCCATCCAAGTCCGTATGATTTAAAATGTACTTTTTCATCATTACTTCTTACCGTGAAATTGGTGTGTGGTGTAGTTAGTTTGTTAAAACTTTGAGTTGAGAAATAAGTTTTATCGTTTAACGTCCCATTATTTAAGTTAAGCATTAACCATTTAGAAAAATCATTTACAGATGAAATTAATGCTCCAGCAGGGGCTATATTATCCCAATTTACCCATTTAAGTTTATGATTTGTATTGTTTTCATAAAAATAAGGTGTTGCAACATTTGAGGTATTAGGTATTTGAGACGTAGAAGTTAATGTTCTATTCATTTTTAGTGGTTGAAGAAAATTAGTTTGAATATAATCACTCCAACTTTTTCCTGAAATTTTTTCAATAATTTGTCCGGCTGCTAAAAATGTAATGTTTGAATAACCAAATGTTGTTCTAAACCCAAATCGAGGTTTTAAAAATTGTTGTGCTTCAATAATTTCCTTAGGGGTTTTAGTTGTTCCATACCATAAAAGATCTCCACTAAAGGTAACTAAACCGCTGTGATGGCTTAATAAATCAGCAATTGTAAAGTTGTTAGTTACATAGTCATCATACATTTTAAAATATGGTAAATAAGTTATAACCTTATCATCCCAATTTAATTTTCTTTCTTCTACTAATTTAGCAATTGCAGTAGCTGTAAAAGCTTTTGAATTTGAAGCAACAGCAAACAACGTATTTCCATCTACTTTTGTTTGGTTTTCAATATTAGAAAATCCGTAACCTTTACTAAACACAATTGAATCTGAATTTACAATAGCAATTGCCATTCCCGGTATATTCCACTCATTTAAAGATTTTTGAAAGTAAGAATCTAAGTGTTTAACTTGTTCTTTTGTTTGTGAAAAGGAGATTGTTATAGAAAATAATAGGAGTATAGTTAGTTTAAGGAATTTCATAATATTTAATTAAGTAACGAATTTAATAATAAATATAGTAGTTATTCAAGTTAATAACATTTATATATTTGCATTATGGAAAAACAGCTACAAGAGTTACCTGAATTAGCAAAAGAAAAATACGTAGAGAATAAAAAGTATTTTGCTAAATTAAAAAAGCGCACACCAAAGCGTTTGGATTTGATGATGCAAGATTTACACGATAAAGAGTTTAAAAAGACAGATTGTTTAAGATGTGGAAACTGTTGTAAAACTTCTAGTCCAATTTTTACAGAAAAGGATATTCAGCGAATTTCTAAATATTTTAAAATGAAAGTTGTGCATTTTATTTCGCAATATTTAGAAAGAGATGGTGATGATTTTTATGTGCTAAAATCAGCTCCCTGTACTTTTTTGGATTTGAGTGATAACTCTTGTTTTATCTATGATGTTCGTCCAAAAGCTTGTAGTGAATACCCACATACAAATAGAAAAAAGTTTATTCAAATTACTGATTTAACATTGAAAAATATTGAAATTTGTCCAGCAACCTACAATATTATTGAGGCATTGAAGATGAAGTTGCCGTTATAGAATAGCTATTTATAGAGTAAGTATTTTCCTCTAATTATTTTAAAATTCTCAATATCTTTTTGCCAAGAATCGTAAATTTCTTTTGCTGTTAAACCATTTTTTAACTGATTTTCTAGTTTTTTAGTTCCAGCATGAACTGTAAAAGTAGCTCCAAAAAATGCTTCGCTTGTTGGTGTTTTAGCAAAAGCATCAACTAGCCATTCAATATTAACAAAATCTAATTTTTTAGTACTACTTAAATTTACACCATAGCATAACTTTCCTTTGTGTTTTGGATATTTTGAACCAAAATTGGGTTGTGGGGTATAATTAAACTTATTTTCAGGAAAAAATGGAGCACCATATTGTTGGAACTGGTTTTCGGTTCCTCTACCAGCATTAATAATTGTTCCTTCAAAAAAACCTAAACTAGGGTATAAGTTAATAGCCACATCATTAGGTAAATTTGGTGAAGGTCGCTGAGGTAAAGAGTAAGAGCTTTTATGGGTGTAATTTTTTAAAGGAATTATTGTTAAATCACATGTGACATTATTTTTTAGCCAATTTTCACCATTAATCATTTGTGCATATTCTCCAATAGTCATTCCATACACCAAAGGAACAGGGTGCATTCCAACAAAACTTTTATATTTAATTTCTAAAGTAGGCCCATCAATATAATGTCCATTCGGATTTGGTCTGTCTAATAAAATTAGTGGAATTCCCTCTTCAGCACAAGCTTCCATTACATAATGTAATGTTGAAATGTAGGTGTAAAAACGCACACCAACATCTTGAATATCAAAAACAACCATATCAATACCTTTTAATTGTTTTTTAGTAGGTTTTTTGTTTTCCCCATATAATGAAACAATTGGTAAGCCAGTTTTTACATCTTTACTATCTAAAACTTTTTCGCTAGCATCAGCTTTTCCTCTAAAGCCGTGTTCAGGAGAAAATACAGTTTTTACATTTATATTTAAACGAAGTAAACTATCAACTAAATGAGTATATGAACTGTTATTTTTGTAAAGTACTGAAGTTTGATTGGCTACAATAGCCACATTTTTTTCTTGGAGTATCTTTAAATATAATTTGGGTTGTTGGGCGCCAGTTTCAATATTAAGTGTTTCTTTTTTTGAAGTCAAATCTTGACCGCAAGAAATGAAATTAAGAAACATAAAAAAAACTAAGAAGAAATATGTATTTTTGAACGAATAAGAAATCATTGATAAAAATTGAATTACGAGTTATTTATAGCTAAACGCATTATTACTGGAAAACAGTATAAAAGTAGTATATCTTCGCCTATAATAAAAATTGCAATTATTGCCATTGCATTGGGGATAGTTATTATGATGATTGCTATTGCAACAGGTGTTGGGTTGCAACAAAAAATTCACCAAAAATTATCAGGATTTAATGGGCATATTCAAATTTCAAATTTCGACAGTAATAATTCTGAAATCACCTTAGAACCAATATCTAAAAATCAAGATTTTTATCCAAAATTTACTAATGTAAGTGGGATAAGAAATGTACAGGTTTTTGCAACTAAACCTGGAATTATTAGAACAGAAACTGATTTTGAAGGGATTATTTTTAAAGGAGTTTCTAATGATTATAATTGGAATTTTTTTAATGAATATTTGATTGAAGGTATAGTGCCTAATTACACAAAAAAAGTTTCAAATGAAGTACTGATTTCAGAAGAGATTTCAAAAAGAATGAGCTTAAATATTAACGATGAGTTTAATATGTTATTTGTAAAAAAAGACCCAGCAAAAGCTCCTTGGATACGCGTAGTTAAAGCAGTTGGTATTTACAATTCAGGATTTCAAGATTTTGATAAAAATTATATTATTGGAGATATTCAGCATATCCAAAAAATGAATAGATGGAGAGAAGATGAAGTAGGTGGGTTTGAAATTTTTTTAAATAATTTCAATGACATTGAAGAAAAAAGTAATGAAATATACGAGCAAACAGCTTCAACATTAAATAGTGAAAGTATAGTTGAAAAATACCCGGAAATTTTTGAATGGATTCGTGTTTTTTTAAATAATACTTATTTAATTATAGCCATAATTATTCTAATTGCAGGTATAAATATGATTACAGCTTTGTTGGTCCTAATTTTAGAAAGAACACAAATGGTTGGTATTTTAAAATCTCTTGGAAGTACCAATGTAAGTATTCGAAAAGTATTTTTATACAATGCAGGCTATTTAATTTTGCGAGGTTTATTTTGGGGAAATTTAATTGGTTTGGGTATTTTGTTACTTCAAAAATATGGTGGTTTTATTTCGTTAGACCCTGAAACATATTATGTAAATACAGTGCCAATATATATAGACTTTGGATATATTATAGCATTAAACATTGGTACGTTAGTTTTATGTTTATTAATGCTTATAATTCCATCTATTGTAATCTCTAAAATAAGCCCAGTTAAATCTATAAAGTTTGAATAATTTGGATTAGTAAAGTTGAAGAACGCTTTATTAAATTTTAAAAACAAAAAAATAAAACCCGATAAATATATAATTTATCGGGTTTTTTGCGGAGAATGAGGGATTCGAACCCCCGGAGGTGTGACCCTCAACAGTTTTCAAGACTGCCGCATTCGACCACTCTGCCAATTCTCCTTTAGCGAGGGCAAATATAAAACCTTTTTTGTTTTGCTAAAATTTTTTCAGCATTTTTTTAATAATAATTTTAATAATTTTTAAACTACATTTGATTTTCAATTTATTAGATGGATTCAATTTTAGAAATACTAGGTTTAATTTGTATTGGGTTTATTGCTGGGAGTATAAATACAATTGCAGGTGGTGGATCTTTATTAACGTTACCAATACTTATTTTTTTAGGTTTACCTCCAAACATTGCAAATGGTACAAATAGAATAGCTATTTTATTTCAAAATATTTTTACTACAGCAGGTTTTAAAAGTAAAGGTGTAATTACTTTTCCGTTTAGTATTTATATTGGTATTTCTGCATTAATAGGTTCTATAATTGGAGCCCAAATAGCAGTTGATATTGAAGGTGATACTTTTAATAAATTTCTTGCCATTGTAATGGTTGTAATTGTTTTTTATATGGTTTTTAAACCTAAAACAACTCTTGAAACTACATTGGAAAGAACATCTGGTAAGTATTTGTGGTTTAGTGTTCTAATTTTCTTTTTTGTAGGTATTTATGGTGGTTTTATTCAGGCAGGAGTAGGGTTTATCATATTGTTAATTTTATCATCACTTAATAATTTATCATTGGTAAAAAGTAATGCAGTTAAAGTAACGGTTGTATTAATTTATACAATCGCATCTGTAGCTGTTTTTGCATATAATGATAAAATTAATTGGGAGATAGGTTTGACTTTGGCTATTGGAAATTCTATAGGAGGATGGTTTGCAAGTAGATGGTCTGTTGACAAGGGAGATGGTTTGGTTCGTAAGTTTTTAATAGTTATGGTTGTTGTTTTGGCAATAAAACTGTGGTTTTTTTAAATTTATTTCAAAGAATAAATGAACCTTCTATAAAATTCTTTTTTTACATTTGTGCTTAAATTATTTATATGGCTAATTCATTTGGAAAAATATTTACATTAACAACTTTTGGAGAATCTCATGGTGAAGCTATTGGAGGTGTAATTGATGGTTGTCCGGCTGGAGTAACGTTAGATTTAAAAGAAATTCAAAAAGAATTAGATAGAAGGAAACCAGGGCAATCTAAAATTGTAACGCAAAGAAAAGAACCAGACGAAGTCCAATTTTTATCTGGGATTTTTGAAGGGAAAACTACAGGAGCATCCATTGGGTTTATTATAAAAAATGTATACCAACGTTCAAATGATTATTCACATATTAAAGACTCTTACCGTCCTTCACATGCAGATTATACGTATGATAAAAAGTACGGGCATAGAGATTATAGGGGTGGAGGAAGAACTTCGGCAAGAGAAACAGCCAACTGGGTTGTGGGTGGAGCAGTAGCTAAACAAGTAATTTCTGAAATAAAAATTAACGCATTTACTTCTTCAGTAGGTGATATTTTTATGGAAAAACCATATCAAGATATAGATTTCAATAATATAGAAAGTAATATTGTTCGTTGCCCTGACGCAGCTTCCGCTGAAAAAATGATTGCACGTATTGAGGAAATTAAAAAACAAGGAGATACTATTGGAGGCACCGTTACTTGTGTAATTCAAAATGTACCAGTTGGTTTAGGAGAGCCTATTTTTGATAAACTTCATGCGCAATTAGGAAAAGCGATGTTATCTATAAATGCAGTGAAAGGTTTTGAATATGGTAGTGGGTTTTGTGGTGCTAAAATGAAAGGTAGCGAGCATAATGATATTTTTAATGCAGATGGTAGTACCAAAACAAATTTATCGGGTGGAATTCAAGGAGGAATAAGTAACGGAATGGATATTTATTTTCGTGTTGCTTTTAAGCCAGTTGCAACCATTATGCAAGCACAACAAACAATTGATAAGGATGGAAATATTGTTGAAATGCAAGGGAAAGGACGTCATGACCCTTGTGTAGTTCCAAGAGCTGTACCAATTGTTGAGGCGTTAGCAGCGATGGTATTAACAGATTTTTCGTTGTTAAATAAGTAAATAATAAAAAAGGCTAAAATATTAATTTTAGCCTTTTTTATTACATATAGTATATTAGAAACAATATAGGAATTAAAATTCCTAGCAGCATATAAACTCCACCTCGCCCTATAATTCCTTTTTTACCTTTTGTTATAAAAAATGAAGTTACTGCAAAAAGTATAAGCGCTCCAGCATAAATATCAGAAAACCAAGTCCAAAATTTGTTTGGATTGTAATGTAGATAATTTGATTCGTAAAAAACAGGACGTTTTTTTAAATACTCACTCATCCCTTTTCCACTAGTTATATTTACAATTACTGAAGAACCACCTTTTAAAAATATTTTTACCCTGTTACTATTAGGGTAGTAATGGCTTTTATAGTTTTCTCTATTATCAATTTCATCTAATAGATTTAGAATGTTGTTTTTTACTAAAGGTGTTTTTTCTAAATCTATTAAAGTTGTAAAATGATTGATTTCAACTTTATAATTAGGATTCCAATCACTCATATGATTTAAAGCAATACCAGAAATTGCATAAATTAATGTAGTGCCAATAAAAAAGAAACCAATATCTCTATGAAGTATTCTACTCCATTTTCGCAACTGCTTCATTATTCAATTACAGTATGTGAAACATATTTTAAGGAATAGTTTGATATATAAGCTATATTTTCAGCTTTCATTTGATCTCTATATTGCTTAATATGTTTATTTTTAGCTTCAAATTGTTCTTTGTTTGAAGTACCTTCAGAATGACTTTTAATATTGTCTTCTTCCATTTTTAAGCAATATGCTTCATCAATCCTTTCTTCTAAAACAATACCAGTTAATGTTATATCATTTCCTTTTAATGTTTCATCAAATCTTTCATCAGAAGTTACATGCACATCTCCATCATCTGTAACCATTAATATTTTTTTACCTCCGTGTTTACAAACGTGATCTACAATTCCTTTAATTTTGATTTCTTCGTTTATAAACTCACCAGCTTTTGTGTCAAATTCACCAATGGCTAACATTGGAATTTCTGTTGATTTTATTTCTTGTTCTTTTTCAACTTTTTTAGTTTCTGTTTTACAAGAAATTAATGAGATAATTACTGTTAGAAGGAGTACAATTTTTTTCATCACTTTTATTTTAAATTAATAAGTACGTTTATTTATCGCAACTACTAAGTTAAGAGTGATAATTTTAAGAAATAATGATTTAAATCAGTTTGTTACTATTTTTTACAAACTTGGTAAATCTCCTTCTCCTTTTGTTGGTAAATTGCTATAACCCATCAGGTATTCATCAACTTTTCTAGCAGCTTCTCTTCCTTCAGAAATTGCCCAAACAATCAGCGATTGCCCTCTGTGCATATCACCGGCCGTAAAAATATGAGGTACATTTGTTTGGTAATCTTTGGCAAGATAATTACTTCTAAAATCAGTTTTAATACCAAGTTGCCCACTTAAAGTAGTTTCAGGTCCAGTAAAACCTAAAGCAAGTAATGCTAAATCACAAGGCCACGTTTTTTCTGTACCTTTAATTTCAATTAATTGAGGTCTTTCACCAGGAATTATTTCCCATTCAACTTCAATTGTTTTTAAGGCAATTAATTCACCTTTTTCATTACTTATAAATTCTTTGGTATTTATTAGCCAGTTTCTGTCACAACCTTCTTTATGTGATGAAGAAGTTTTTAACTGAAGAGGCCAAAATGGCCAAGGTGTACTTGAACTTCTTTGACCTGGAGGTTTAGGCATAATTTCAAAATTTGTAACAGAAGAAGCTCCTTGACGATTTGATGTTCCAACACAATCTGAACCCGTATCACCACCACCAATTACTATTACGTTTTTATTGGTCGCTAAAATTTGGTTTTTTACTTCTTTTCCCAAAACAACCTTAGTTGCTTGCGTTAAAAAATCCATTGCTTGCACAACTCCTTTTGTTTCAATTCCTTTAGTTGGTAAGCTTCTTCTTTCAGTTGCACCACCACATAAAACAACAGCATCAAAATTATTTAAATCTTTAGTTGCATAATTTACACCAACATTTACATTGGTTTTAAAAGTAATTCCTTCAGCTTCTAAAATTGTAATTCTTCTATCTATAATTCCTTTTTCTAATTTAAAATTAGGTATTCCGTAACGTAATAAACCCCCAAGTGCATCATCTCTTTCAAAAACAGTAACTGTATGTCCGGCTCTATTTAATTGTTGTGCTGCTGCTAAACCTGCAGGGCCAGAACCAACTATTGCAATAGTTTTCTCAGTTCTTTTACTTGGAAGTTGAGGTTTTATCCAACCTTCTTTAAAGGCGCGTTCTACAATATTTTTTTCAATATTTTCAATAGAAATAGGGTTATCAATAATACCTAATACACAAGCTTGTTCACAAGGAGCAGGACACAAACGTCCTGTAAATTCAGGAAAATTATTTGTTGTGTGTAATATATATGATGCTTTTTTCCATTCACCTCTATGAACCATGTCATTAAAATCGGGAATTAAATTTCCAAGTGGACAAGCACTATGGCAAAATGGAATACCACAATCCATACAGCGTGAACCTTGTTCGGTTATGTCTGTTTGTTTTAGTGGAACTGTAAATTCATTATAATGCTCTACACGCTCTTTTACTTTTTTATATGTTTCGTCTTTTCTTTCGAATTCTTTAAAACCTGTTATTTTTCCCATAATACTACGCTGTTAATTCTTCTACCATTGGTTCTTCAGTTTCTAAACGTTTTAAAGCACGTTTATACTCTATAGGCATCACTTTTACAAAATTACTTAAGCTAGTGTCCCAATCATTTAATAATTCGTTACCTCGATTACTGTTTGTGTAAAGCACATGTTTCTCAATCAAAGCTTTTAATTCTTTGGCATCTTCTTTTTCAATAGTTTCGAACTCTATGGTTTCTGTATTACACAATCCATTGATGAATTTATTTTCAGGATCGTAAATGTAAGCAATACCACCACTCATACCTGCAGCAAAATTTCTACCTGTTTTCCCAAGTATAACTACTTTTCCACCTGTCATATATTCACAACCGTGATCTCCAACTCCTTCAACAACTGCAGTTGCTCCTGAATTACGAACTGCAAAACGTTCACCAGCAATACCATTAATATAAGCTTCACCTTCAACAGCACCAAACAAACAAACATTACCAATAATTATATTTTCTTCAGCAATAAAAGTAGCCTTAGCAGGTTTTTTAACAATAATTTTTGCTCCAGAGAGTCCTTTTCCTAAGTAATCATTGGTATTTCCATCAATAGTGAATGTTAAACCGTGCGCTCCAAACGCTCCAAAACTTTGACCTGCAGAGCCTTTAAAATTAATACTTAGAGTATCTTCAGGGAGTCCTAAATGACCATATACTTTTGATATTTCATTACTTACAATAGCCCCAACTGTACGGTTTGTGTTATATATAGGATAATTCAATATCATTTTTTCTTTTCTAAATAAAGCTCTATGTGAGTCTTTTAGAATTTGAAAATCGAGCACGTCATCTAAAAAGTGCTCTTGTTTTTCAGTATTTTTTAAAGGCATTTTACTAACGCCTTTTGGTCTATGCAAAATTGATGATAAGTCTAAGCCTTTTGCTTTGTAATGTGTAACTGCTTTATTGGCGTTTATTTTTGAAGTTTGACCAATCATTTCATCCATAGTACGGAAACCTAATTGAGCCATAATTGCTCTTAATTCTTCAGCGATATAAAAGAAGAAATTTATGACATGCTCAGGCGTTCCTTTGAAGTTTTTACGCAACTCTTTATCTTGAGTTGCAATACCAACAGGGCAGGTGTTTAAATGACATTTACGCATCATAATACAACCTGAAGCTACTAACGGTGCTGTTGCAAAACCAAATTCTTCGGCTCCTAATAAAGCTGCAATTGCTACATCTCTACCCGTTTTTAATTGTCCGTCGCATTCAACAACAATTCTACTTCTTAAGTTATTTAACACCAATGTCTGTTGGGCTTCAGCCAAGCCAAGTTCCCAAGGTAAACCTGCATGTTTTAATGAAGTTAGAGGAGATGCTCCGGTACCACCATCATAACCAGCAATTAAAACAACATCGGCTTTTGCTTTGGCAACACCAGCAGCAATAGTACCAACACCAACTTCAGAAACCAACTTTACATTAATTCGTGCTTCTCTATTGGCATTTTTTAAATCGAAAATTAATTGTGCTAAATCTTCAATTGAGTAAATATCGTGGTGTGGGGGAGGAGAAATTAAACCTACAAAAGGTGTGGAGTTTCTAGCTTCTGCAATCCAAGGTAATACTTTTTCGCCTGGTAATTGACCACCTTCTCCTGGTTTTGCACCTTGAGCCATTTTAATTTGAATTTCTTTAGCATTGGTTAAGTAATGAGAGGTAACTCCAAAACGACCAGATGCAACTTGTTTTATTGCAGAATTTCGGCTGTCACCATTAATATCTTTTTGGAAACGTCTTCTATCTTCACCACCTTCACCCGAATTACTTTTACCACCAATACGGTTCATTGCAATGGCTAAATTTTCATGTGCTTCTCTTGATATTGACCCATAAGACATGGCTCCAGTTTTGAAACGTTTAACAATATCAGTCCAAGGTTCAACTTCATCAATAGGGATTGGATCTAAGTTATTAAATTCAAATAGCCCTCTAATAGTCATTAAATTTTCAGCTTGTTCATTTACAGCCTTTGCATAAGCATCGTAACTTTTTTGATCGCTTGATCTAACTGCTTGTTGTAATTTAGAAACAGTTGTTGGGTTGAATAGGTGTTTTTCTCCATTACGTCTCCATCTGTAATGTCCCCCAATATTTAATCCTAACCTATTTTTAATGAGTGTTTTAGGATAAGCGTATTCATATCGTTTAGATATTTCTTTTTCAATTTCGTATAAGCCAATACCTTCAATTCTTGACGCAGTGTAAGGGAAATATTTTTCAACAAATTTAGAATTGAAACCAACAATTTCAAAAATTTGAGAACCTCTGTATGAATGTAATGTAGAAATTCCTATTTTGTTCATTACTTTCAAAATTCCCGTTCCAATTGCTTTGTTAAAATTGTCTACAGCTTGCTGCTCGTCTAAACCTGTAATAAACCCTTTTTGAACTTGCACACGAATAAGCTCATTTACCATATAAGGATTTATAGCGCTAGCTCCATAACCAAATAATGTTGCAAATTGATGTGGTTCTCTTGGTTCGGCAGATTCAATAACTATATCGAAATAAGAACGTTTTCTTAATCTGTTTAATGAATGGTGAACATAAGAACAAGCTAATAACGCTGGAATTGGCGCAAATTCTTTATTAGCACCTCTATCAGATAAAATGATAATATTTGTTTTATTATCTACAGCAGTTGAAACTTGTTTTATAATATCATCTAAAGCATCTTCCAACCCATTTAATCCTCTTTCTTTTTTGTAAAGAATTTCAATAGTAATGGATTTAAAATCATCTAAAGAAATATTTCTTATTTTCTCTAAATCGTTGTTTGAAATTACAGGATTTTGAATTCTAAGTTTTCTACATTGCCTGTCTGAAATACTAAAAATATTTCGGTCTTTACCTAAAGCAAGGCTAATATCTGTAACAATTTCTTCTCTAATACCATCTAAAGGAGGGTTGGTAACCTGTGCAAATAATTGTTTAAAATAGTTAGATATTAATTGAGGTCTATCTGATAATACTGCAAGAGGTGTATCAATTCCCATTGAGCCTAGAGCTTCTTTACCATTTTGCGCCATAGGTGTAACCACTACCTGAATATCTTCAGTAGTGTAATTAAATAACCGTGAACGTGTTTTAAGGTCTACGGTTTCAATTGGGCAAACTTCATTGGTTTCTGGAATATCCTTTAAATTTTTTCTGGTTTTGTCTAACCATTTTTTATAAGGTCTTTCAGAAATAATTTTGGACTTTATTTCTTCATCATTAATAATTCTACCTTCATTCATGTCAACTAAAAACATTTTTCCTGGTTCTAATCTACCATGTTTTTCAACATCTTCAGGAGCGATATCAACTACACCTATTTCTGAAGACATGATTAATTTTCCGCTTTTAGTTACGGTGTATCTAGATGGTCTTAAACCGTTACGATCTAACAAAGCACCAATATAATCTCCATCTGTAAATGGAATTGAAGCGGGGCCATCCCAAGGTTCCATAATGCAAGCATTGTATTCGTAAAATGCTTTTCTCTCTTCAGACATTGTTGTATGTTTTTCCCAAGCTTCAGGAATCATCATCATCATAACTTCAGGTAATGATCTTCCTGATAATGAAAGTAATTCAACAACCATATCCATAGAAGCTGAATCTGATTTACCAGGTAAAATTATTGGAAATAATTTTTCTATTTGGTCACCAAAAATTTCACTTTGCATAATTTCTTCACGAACACGCATTCTACTTACGTTTCCTCTTAATGTATTTATTTCTCCATTTTGACACATATACCTAAAAGGTTGTGCTAATTCCCATGAAGGCATTGTATTTGTAGAGAAACGTTGATGTACTAAAGCTAAACGTGTTACTAAATCTGGCTGCTGTAAGTCAATAAAATACGGGCCAATATCTTCGGGCATTATAATACCCTTATATATTAATGTTGTGTGCGAAAAGCTTGTTACATAAAAGTAAGAACTTTGCGACATTTTTGAAGCTGCTATTGCATGTTCAGTAATTTTTCTGGCAACATATAATTTGGCTTTAAAAATAGCTTCGTCTTTAATTTTTCCCTTCCCAACAAAAATTTGAATGATAGTTGGTTCTTTATCTAAAGCTATTTCTCCCAGTTGTGAAGAATCTACAGGAACTGTTCTCCAACCTAAAATTTCTAACCCTTGATTAGTGATTTCTTTTTCAAATAGTTCTTTACAAAAAGTGTATTGATTTTTATTTTTAGGTAAAAAAGTCATCGCCACGGCGTATTCTCTTCTGGCGGGTAATTTAAAATCACAAACTCTATTAAAATACTCGTGAGGAATATCAATTAAAAGCCCAGCACCGTCTCCTGTTTTGCCATCAGAACTTACACCACCACGATGTTCTAATTTTACTAAAATTTCTAAAGCATCGTGAATTATTTGATTGTTTTTTTCTCCATTTAAGTTACAGATAAAGCCTGCACCACAGTTTTCATGTTCAAATTCGGGTAAGTAAAGTCCTTGTTTCATCATCATAAGTCTATTTGTAGAATTGATACAAAAATAAGCAAAATATAGCCTTACACCCTATTAAACTTACGAATACGTTGTAGTAAATTCAATAAAACAATATGAACGTTGTAAATAATTAAATCAACAATAAAAATTTTGTTTTTTTATGATTTTAATAAAAGTACTTTTTTTAGATTAAATGTTTCCATAAAATACGTAGTGCAACAAATGAAATTAGTAAAGCAGTACCTTTTTTAAGTTTTACTGGTGAAATAAATTTTGTGCTTAATCTTGTACCTATTTGTCCACCAATTAAAACAGTAAACATTAAAATTATGGTGAGTGTTGGTTCAATAGAGAAATTTGGGTTTAAAAACTGTCCACCCAAGCCTGCAATTGAATTTACTAAAATAAAAAAGCTTGAAGTAGCAGCAATTCTTTTGGGAGTATCCCATTTAGTTAAATGTAAAAGGGGTGCTAAAAATACACCTCCACCAATACCAACCATTCCAGAAATAAAACCGATTCCTCCACCATATGTAACATCTTTACTTATTGAATTTTTAAAAGCTGTTTGTTCAGCTTTTTTGGTAATGTATTTAGATGTCCACATTAATATAGCGGCAATTAATAAAGTTATTCCTAATAGAATATAAAAAAAGGTTTGATTAATTTTTAAGTAGCCGCCAATAAAAGCCATGGGTACACTTATAAGTACTAACGGAACAATTTTTTTCCAATTAAATAATTTATTTTTTATATAGATGTAAGTTCCTCCAGAAACAACTACAATATTACATAATAGTGCAATTGCTCTAATGTGTATAAAAGCTAACGATGTTAATGCTAAAACTGCTAAATAACTAGAACCACCTCCAAAACCAACTGAGGAGTACAAAATTGCAATTACAAAAAAGAGTAATATTATCTCCCAGTTTAAAATTAATGTTTCAAATAATAAGTTTAAATTCATATAAGTATAATACGATACTGCGAAGATACTATTACTTAATTAATCCACTGTAATTTCTAAACATTACGAATCCATTTAACATTATTCAATATTTTTATTAAATAAACGTAAATATGACATTTATTTAATAAAGTTTATGAAATTAATAAAATATTTTTTTATATTGCTTGAATATTCACTTTTAACTTACCTTAATTTTAT
>CAYPNJ010000027.1:0-21966 GCA_964412305.1 uncultured Lutibacter sp.
TACTTTTAGAATTTCTTCTTCCGAAGAAACTCCATTAACACCTTCAATTGGAAGCTTATTTACATCTTTTCTTATGGTTTCCCAATCATTGTTTTCCAATGCTTTTCCTAAATGAATTTTTCGAATTAATGCAGGTAGCACATGAGATTTTTCTAAATCGAAATTATCATTAGGACCATATAAATTAGTGGGTTGTACCGAAATAAAATTAGTTCCGTATTGAATATTATAGCTTTCGCACATTTTTATGCCTGCAATTTTAGCAATGGCATAGGGTTCATTGGTATATTCTAATGTGTCTGCCAGCAGATATTCTTCTTTCATTGGCTGTGGACAATTTTTAGGGTAAATGCAAGTGCTTCCTAAAAACAACAACTTTTTCACATGATGAAGATACGCTTGATGAATTACATTATTTTGAATCATTAAGTTTTCATATATAAATTCACCTCTGTAGGTATTATTCGCTACAATCCCTCCTACTTTTGCCGCTGCTAAAAACACATATAAAGGTTTTTCACTTTCAAAAAAATGAACTACCTCCGTCGTATTTGTCAAGTCTAATTCTTTTCTAGAACGTGTCACAAAATTGTTATAGCCTTTTTCTTTTAAACTTTTGAGTATTGCTGACCCTACCAACCCTCTATGACCTGCTATGTATATTTTATCTGATTTGTTCATTTGTTTTTTTCAACACCAAACTTCTATTTTAATTCGTTGGGCGTGCTTGTCTTTTTAATAAATTATACTCCTTTTTCTAAACTATGTGATTTTTTTGTGTCGTAAGCTGTCTTCGACAGCCTCAGACTGACAGACACAAATCACTCAAAATAATTCAATGTTTCGTATCCTCCATCTTTTAAATATTGATCTTTTTGCATTAATACGACATCACTTTTAACCATTTCTTTTATCAATGCCTGTAAATCATATTCAGGAATCCATCCCAATTTATTATTTGCTTTTGAAGGGTCTCCAATCAATAATTCAACTTCAGTGGGTCTAAAATATTTAGGATCTACTGATAGTATTTCTTGTCCTGTTTCAACTTGAAATTTAGGATTGTTACAAGCTACTATAATCGCCTTTTCATTAACTCCCTCTCCTTTAAATTCTAATTCAATACCTACTTCTTCAAAAGCCATTTTTACAAAATCTCTAACTGTAGTGGTTTTACCTGTTGCAATTACCCAATCTTCTGGCTCATCAGCTTGTAAAATCATCCACATCATACGCACATAATCTTTCGCATGTCCCCAATCTCTTTGCGCATTTAAATTTCCTAAAAACATTTTATCTTGTAATCCTAAAGCAATACGTGCTGTTGCCCTTGTAATTTTACGCGTTACAAAAGTTTCTCCTCTAATTGGTGATTCATGATTGAATAAAATTCCATTACAAGCAAACATATTGTAGGCCTCTCTATAATTAACCGTTATCCAATAAGCATACATTTTAGCTACTGCATACGGACTTCTAGGGTAAAAAGGAGTGGTTTCAGATTGCGGTACTTCTTGAACCTTACCAAACAATTCTGAAGTAGACGCTTGATATATTTTCGTCTTCTTTTCCAATCCCAATAAACGTACAGCATCTAAAATTCTTAGTGTTCCTATTCCATCTGCATTGGCTGTATATTCTGGTACTTCAAAAGAAACATGAACATGACTCATTGCCGCTAAATTGTATATCTCATCAGGTTGAATTTCCTGAATCAACCGAATTAAATTGGTACTATCTATCATATCTCCATAATGGAGTATAAAATTTCTGTTTTCTATGTGTGGATCTTGGTATAAATGATCAATCCTATCTGTATTAAACAACGAAGAACGTCTTTTTAATCCGTGAACCACATACCCTTTCTTTAATAAAAATTCACTTAGATAGGCTCCATCTTGTCCTGTAACTCCTGTAATTAATGCTACTTTTTTTGTTGCTTCCATCTTTACCTTATTATCATTTATTTTTCTTTTTCATAGCTTTCATCATAAGTCTTCTTATTTAGGCTCACAAATCAAATTTATTATTCTATTGTTACTTATAACGTGTTTGTCAATGTGATTTTTAATCCAGTTCCTTTCAATAGTAATTGCAACCGGTTTTCTCCAATCTCTTTTACAAAACCTTCTTGCCCTTTAAAAGGCCCCTCTTTAATCTCCATTAAATCGCCAGTTCTTAGCCCTTCTATCTTAATTTTAGTAGTCCCTTGTATCCATTCTTGTAACGTATTAATTTCTTCATTTTTAACAGTTGCTGGTTTCCCCAGCCAAAAAAGGTACCGAACAACTCCTGAAACTTGAAATACGAGATCTCGTTGATTCGTGTCTAACTGTACAAAAACATACGAAGGTATTAATGGTGTCTCTACCTTCTTTTTCCGATCGGACCATTTCCTTATTTCTGAAATCATTGGACAATACACAATGAGCCCAATTTTTTTTAATCTGTCAGCTACTTTTTTTTCACTTCTAGGTTTTGTATACAACACAAACCACTGCACCATTTTGAATATACTTAAGATTTTAGCTAGTTATAATCATCATTTATGAAGTAGTAAATTTAATCTTTTTTTTGAATTTCACCTGATTTTCAGTATTGAATATGGAATTTAAAGGTATTGAAGAAAGACAAAGACTCTTTACGAAAGCAATGTAATGACTGAATACTTTTTTTCGTCATTACGAATGTAACGTAGTGAAATGATGTAATCTGTTGCTTTTAGTTTCAATTATGAGATTGCTTCGTCGAAAATTCCTCGCAATAACGTTAAGATTGGAGCTTTGAGCCTTTTAATACTAAATACTTCCAACCGTCATGCTGAATTTATTTCAGCATCTTATGATTGAAACTACTTTGCTGCAGATCCTGAGTCAAGCTCAGGGTGATGCTTCAACTATGCTCAGCACAGGCTCTTCA
The DNA here is from genome assembly GCA_964412305.1 of uncultured Lutibacter sp. Classification (GTDB taxonomy): domain Bacteria; phylum Bacteroidota; class Bacteroidia; order Flavobacteriales; family Flavobacteriaceae; genus Lutibacter. Next base: position 2,920 of record CAYPNJ010000027.1, read on the forward strand.
CTCTTCCTCTTTATTTTCATCTCCAACGCGCCATCTGGTTTCTGCACTCCTTCTCGCCCATAGCTATCGCTATGTCGTACTAAAAACAGCTACTAGCTGTTTTCTTTACGCTCTGTCCTACTTCTCAAACGGATGTTTAGCCAATGGTTTTTTAACAAATGGATGGTACTCACCTTTGATGCCAATTGGTGTTGCATGGCGTACAGCATGTACAATTTCAATGGCTTGGCGCGGTGCTTCTAATCCGTAACCATTTCCTTTTAAAATTTCCTGATATGATATCGTATGTAAATCTGTAAAACCTCCACTAAATTCCAATTCTTCTCCTTCAATAGTAATTGAACGATAGGTTGTTTGTCCTTTTGCTTTTATTTCCTCTGGCAATACATCATAATTAATAGATAAAAACCAACGTACTCGCGCCTGCTTAAATTCTAAATACCCTGCAGATCGATCGTGTGTATTTACATGTACTACATTTTGTTGTAAATCTCCAAAAATCCAAGACAACATATCAAAAAAGTGAACCCCAATATTAGTGGCTATCCCACCTGACTTAGAGACATCTCCCTTCCAAGAAGTGTAATACCAATGCCCCCGTGATGTTAAGTACGTTAAATCTACATCGTACACTTTATCTTTCGGACCGTTGGCAATTTTTTCTTTAAGAGCTATAATACTTGGGTGGACTCTTAATTGTAAAATATTGTGAATTTTCTTTCCTGTTTCTTTCTCTACCTTCCCTAAAGCATCCATATTCCACGGATTTAACACCAATGGTTTTTCGCAAATAGCATCTGCTCCTTGTCGTAATGCAAAACGAATATGTGCATCATGTAAATAATTAGGCGTGCAAATACTAACATAATCTAATTGCTGATGTTGTTCAAATTTTAATTTTGAAATATGACGATCAAAACGCTCAAACTCTGTAAAAAAATCGGCGTTTGGAAAATAACTATCTATAATCCCTACACTATCAAACTTATCTAGTGCTGCTACCAAATTATTATTGGTTTCTTTAATAGCTTTCATGTGGCGTGGCGCTATATAACCACTTGCGCCTATTAATGCGAAGTTTTTCATGACTTAAATGTCTTTCGGTTAAAATGTCGTGCGGTCGTGCGGTCGTGCAGTCGTGCGGTCCTTTTAATTATTTTTTATCTACTTATTTATTACTTTGACAATAACTAAGACGTAGGTTTTTCATTATTTTCGTCATTGCGAGACTTTTAAAAAAATCTGTGACAATCTACTACTAATGAGGAGATTACCACGTCGTTATCACTCCTCGTAATGACAATTTATTTTTTAGTCTTCACCTTTGTTTTTGCCTTTGTTTTAGTTATTCGTCTTAGTCTTCGTTTTAGTTATTCCCCTTTGGGGGTTAGGGGCTCATTTACCTATCTGATAATACTCAAATCCTATTTCGGCTAAGTTAAAAATATTGTATTGATTACGACCATCAAAAATTACGGGTGTTTTTAATAATTTACGCATCTCATCAAAATCTGGTGAACGAAACTCTTTCCATTCCGTTAATAATAACATGGCATCTGCATTTTCTAAAGCCTTGTACTTGGAAGTTACATACGTAACATTTTCAATATCTTTTAAGTAACAGTGTTTTGCTTCCTCCATTGCTTTTGGATCGTAAGCTTGTATTTTTGCACCTCTTTTTACCAACTCTTTTACAATGTATATTGCTGGTGCTTCACGCATATCATCTGTCCCAGGTTTGAATGCCAGTCCCCAAATACCAACTACTTTACCTTCTAAATTTTCTCCAAATCGTTTTATTACCTTATTTGCTATCACTAATTTTTGAGCATCATTTACATCTTCTACCGAAGTAATTAATTTTGCATTGTAATTATATTCTGAAGCTATTTTTTTTAGCGCTTTTACATCTTTTGGAAAACAAGAACCTCCATATCCACAGCCAGGATAAATAAAACCATAACCTATTCTACTATCTGAACCTATTCCTATACGTACCTGATTGGCATCTGCTCCTACTCTTTCACAAATATTAGCAATTTCATTCATAAACGAAATTTTAGTTGCCAACATTGCATTTGCAGCATACTTGGTCATTTCAGCAGATCGAACATCCATGACAATAAAACGTTCGTGAGACATAGAAAATGGTGCATATAATTGCTTCATTTTTTCAATTGCATACGAATTTTCTGCTCCAATAATAACCCTATCTGGCTTCATAAAATCGTTTATGGCTGCTCCTTCTTTTAAAAATTCTGGATTTGAAACCACATCAAACCCAATTTCAACATCTCTTATATTTAATTGTTTTTGTATGGCTTCTTTTACCTTATCTGCCGTTCCAATTGGTACGGTTGATTTATCAACAACAATTAATTGGTGTTGCATTGTATCTCCAATTGCTTTGGCTACAGACAATACGTATTGAAGGTCGGCAGCTCCATCATCTCCCATGGGTGTGCCAACTGCAATAAATACAATCTCAGCTTTTTTTAAGGCCTCTTCTAAATTTGTTGTAAAAAATAAATTCTCACTTTTTGCATTTTTTAACACCATGGATTCTAAACCTGGTTCATAAATTGGGATAATTCCTTTATTTAAATCCTCAATTTTAGTGGCATCTATATCTACACAGGTTACCTTATTTCCCATTTCAGAAAAACAAGTCCCTGAAACTAATCCTACGTATCCTGTTCCTATTACTGCTATGTTCATTTTTTTATTTTTGTTTGTCTGCTTGAACTTGTCGAAGACTTTTTTAGTACAATTGTACTTCGACAGGCTCAGTATGACATCTTATTTTATTAAATACCCTTTCTTCTAATTAGAATTACATAAAATAACCCTTTATTAATAGCATCCTTACTGTCAATCTCAGCTTGTCGAAGACTTTTTTTATTTAAACTTTAGGTTTACTATGTTCTGAATAATTTTTGGAAAGCAACACTAGTTTATCCCAATCTTGATTTATTAAAGCCTCTTTCTTTTTTCTACTCCAACCTTTTATTTTTTTCTCTCGTGAAATAGCCTCATTAATCTCTGAAAATATTTCAAACCAGACTAACTTTACTGGTCGTTTAGAAAAAGTATAAGCTTTTACATCTTTCCCTAAATTATGTTCATTTAATCTGCGTTCAACATTATTAGTAACACCAATATAATAAGAGTTATCTGAGCATTTTACAATATATACATAATAATTTTTCATCTTAAAAACACTTCGACTAGCACTTCGACAGGCTCAGTGTGACATTTTATTAAAATACCCACCTTCTTCACTTTAGCCATTACCAACTACAACTTCCCATGCACTTTACAATTCAGCACTCCTTTTACATCGTAAATAATTCCATTTTTATTTAAGTACTTGTTGAAATCAATATCTAAAAACTCCTTATGAGAAACTGCTAATACAATACCATCAAATTTACTTTTTGGCATCTCTTTTACTGTTTCAATATTGTATTCGTGTATTACTTCTTCAGGGTTTGCCCAAGGATCAAAAACGGTGACATTTGTACCAAAATCTTTTAAATTTTGAATCACATCTACCGCTCTTGTATTTCTAACATCGGGACAGTTTTCTTTAAAAGTAATACCTAATACTAAAATTTTGGCGTTTTTTATAGTAGCTTCATTATCTATAAATAGCTTTATGATTTCAGCAGCAACATAACTCCCCATACTATCATTCATTCTTCTTCCTGCTAAAATAATTTCAGGGTGATAGCCTACTTCTTGTGCTTTTTGCGCTAAATAATATGGATCTACACCAATACAATGTCCACCTACTAAACCTGGCTTGAATGGTAGAAAGTTCCATTTTGTACCTGCGGCTTCTAAAACTGCATGGGTGTCAATATCTAATAAATTAAAAATTTTGGCCAATTCATTAACAAAAGCAATATTAATATCACGTTGTGAATTTTCTATTACTTTGGCTGCTTCAGCTACTTTTATGGTTGGAGCTAAATGGGTCCCTGCTGTAATTATAGAAGCATACAAATTATTTACTTTTTCTCCAACTTTAGGTGTTGAACCCGATGTTACTTTTAATATTTTTTCAACCGTATGTTCTTTATCCCCTGGATTGATACGTTCTGGTGAATAGCCTGCAAAGAAATCTTTATTGAATACTAATCCTGATATTTTTTCTAAAATTGGAATACATACTTCTTCAGTAGCACCAGGATATACGGTAGATTCATAAATTACAATATCTCCTTTCTTAAGAACCTTTCCAACAGTTTCACTCGATTTTACTAGTGGAGTTAAATCTGGCTTGTTATTTTTATCTACTGGTGTTGGTACTGTTACAATGTAATAATTACACGATTTTATATCTTCAATATTAGTTGAACAAAGTAATCCTTTTTCTTCTGAAAGATTCTCTACTAACACTTTTTGAAGGACTTCATTTTCTACTTCCAACGTACTGTCTACACCTTTTTTTAATTCTGAAACACGGTGTTCATTAATATCGAATCCTACTACTGAATATTTTGTAGCGAATAATCGTGCCAATGGCAGACCAACATATCCTAATCCTATAATTGCTATTTTCATTTTTGTTGACTTTCTGTTTTCGGTTCTCGGTTTTTTGTTTTCCGTTTATGATTCTACTAATCTATAATACTCTTCAATCAAATTTATTCCAATTACTTTTTACATAACGTATAAAACTGAAAATTTTAGCTCCTAATTTATCATATTCATCTTTTAATACATTTGCTAAATCTAGATATAAGAATTCTATTCTTTCAAAATGACATGTAGTTTCAATATTACTTGCATGTGAATATGTTAAAAACTTTATAAAATCAGCTTTATATTGTTTTCTTCCATATCCTTCAACAATATTTGACACTACAGAACCTGAAGATCTTCTTAGTTGACTACCTAGCTCATATTTTTCATAATTTGACAATTTTAACGAAAGTGTATGTGTTTTATAAAACAAAGATAAACTCAATGTGTAAATATCTAAATCTTTATAACTTTTCATTTCCTTTTCTAACTGATAACTGATAACTGATATTACTTTAAATGCTCCCAATACCACTCCACTGCCTTTTCTAATCCGTTTTCTAATGAATACTCAGGACTATAATTTAATAGTTTTTTTGCTTTGTCTATAGAGGCTAAAGAATGTGGAATATCACCTGCTCTTTCTGGGCCATATTTAATTTCAACGTTCGCTATTTTAGTATCAAATTTAGTTAATTTATCTTTTAAGGAATTTACCAAATTATTCAATGTTGATCTTTCACCAAAAGCTACATTATATACTTGATTTAACGCTTTCGTATTACTGGTGCTAATTGCCAATACATTCATTTGAATTACATTGTCAATATAGGTGAAATCTCTAGAGAATTCTCCATCTCCATTAATTAATGGCGATTCATATTTCATAAATTGCATTACAAACTTTGGAATTACTGCTGCATATGCACCATTGGGATCTTGTTTTCTCCCAAAAACATTGAAATATCGCAAACCAATGGTATTTAGCCCGTAAGTCCTATAAAATATATCTGCGTATAATTCATTCACATATTTTGTGATTGCGTATGGTGACAATGGTTTTCCAATTACATCTTCTACTTTTGGCAACCCTTTAGAATCTCCATACGTTGACGAACTTGCTGCGTACACAAATCGCTTTACATTAGCATCTCTAGCAGCAGTTAGCATATTTAAAAACCCAGAAATATTAACATCGTTGGTAGTTTTGGGGTCTTTTATAGAACGCGGAACAGAACCCAATGCTGCTTCATGAAGTACATAATCTACTCCTTTACAAGCCTTATTAGAATCTTCTATATTTCTTATATCTCCTACAATTAATTGGAAATTTTGATTTACCAATAAATGTTGAATATTTTCTGGTTTTCCTGTGGCGAAATTATCTAAACAAACTACTTTATTGTCTAATTCTAGTAAAGCTTCACATAGGTTAGAACCTATAAATCCTGCGCCTCCTGTTACTAAAATTGTACTGTTTGTAATGTGCTTATTTTTCATTTTCCTTGGGGTTTTTTCAGTTGTCAGTTCTGCTGTTTTCTTTTAGGTGATTAGAAAACTTTATTTTTTATATTTTTCTACGTACCACTGCACTGTTTTCTCAATTCCAGAGTCAAAATTCTCATCAGATTTCCAACCTAATTTTGTTTCAATTTTTGTAGCATCTATCGCATATCTAAAATCGTGACCTGCTCTATCCTCAACATAGGTAATTTGGTCTTTATAACTTTTACCATTTTTAGGAAACTTAGCATCTAATAATTCACATATTTTAGCAACAATATAATTATTGTTTTGTTCGTTTTTCCCACCAATATTATACACTTCTCCACTTATTCCATTGTGGTACGCTAAATCAATTCCTTTGCAATGATCTAACACGTACAACCAATCTCTTATATTTTTTCCATCGCCATACACAGGAATATTTTCACCGGCTAATGCCTTTCTAATTACTGTTGGAATTAATTTTTCATCGTGTTGTTTTGGTCCGTAGTTATTGGAACAGTTGGTAATCACAGTTTCCATACCGTAGGTATGGTGATAACTACGCACAATTAAATCACTACTTGCTTTTGAAGCGCTATAGGGTGAGTTTGGTGCATAAGGAGTTTCTTCAGTAAACAAGCCTGTTGCTCCTAAAGTTCCATAAACCTCATCGGTTGAAACATGTAAAAACGTATTGTTTTCAAATCCTTTTTTATACACAAATGGCTTTTCCATCCAATATTTATAGGCAACATCTATAAGAGTAAATGTTCCTTTCACATTGGTTTCTATAAACACATCAGGATTTGAAATTGAATTATCTACATGAGATTCAGCAGCTAAATGAATCACTCCATGAACGTAATAATGTTGAAAAACACGTTCAATTAATTCTCTATCGCAAATATCGCCATGAACAAACGTGTAATTTGGAGCTTTTTCAACTGCTTTTAAATTTTTTGAATCGCCTGCATAGGTTAGCAAATCAATATTAACAATGTTATAATCTGGGTATTTAAAAACTAAATATTCTATTAAATTTGAACCTATAAATCCTGCTCCTCCAGTTACTAATATTGCTTTCATATTTTTAAATTTTATTCAAATTAACAAAAAGTTAAAGATAGAATTTTAAAGGGGAAAGACAAAAAGTTTCAGTTTATATTTTGATATGTAGCAACACTAAATTATAAGTACTATCCATCATTTTATACGAACTTTAAAACACACTTTTCCAGCGCATTTTTCCAATGAGGTATCTTTAAACTGAAGTCACTTTCAATTTTTTGGGTAGCTAACAAACTAAAATCTGGTCTTTTCGCTACAGCTTTAAATTCTGAAGAAGAAATTGGAAGTACTTTACAATTAGAATTGGAAATCTTCATAATCTCTTCAGCAAATTGAAACCAACTACATGCACCTTTATTGGCATAATGATATGTTTGTACTCCATTGCTCTTAATTAAAGGAAGTATTTGAAGTATGGTTTTAGCTAAATCTGCAGCATAGGTTGGTGAACCTATTTGATCTGAAACGACAGAAATGGTATTTTTTTCTTTGCTTAGCCTTAACATTGTTTTTACAAAATTATTACCAAATTGAGAATACAACCAAGATGTTCTAATAATTACTGAATTATCTGGATTTACTTCTAACAAAGCTTCTTCCCCTCTTAATTTAGACCTTCCATACACATTTTGTGGGTTCGGAATATCATTTTCAATATATGGTTTACTTGAATTTCCATCAAACACATAATCGGTGGAAATATGTACTAGTTTTAGCTGGTGTTTTTTTGCTACTTCAGCTAAGTTTTTAACGGCTAAATGATTTACTTCATTAGCCAAATTAGGTTCATCTTCAGCTTTATCAACATTTGTATAGGCTGCACAGTTAATTATTGTAGTACTATTATTTTTAGAAACAACATTTGAAACTGCTTCAAAATTTGTAATATCCACCGTTTTTTTATTGGCGAAAAAGAAGTTGTAATTTGGAAAGTCTTTTTCAATACTTGCCAATTCTAACCCTAATTGCCCTGATGCACCTATAACTAAAATATTAACCATTATATGCTAAAGTTTTCTTCAAACAAATCTGCATTTTTAAATAAAGGTTGTTGCTTGTCTTTTTCTGAAATAACAGCCTCCTCTCTAGGTAATTTCCAATCTATTTTCAACGAAGCATCATTGAATAGTATGCCTCTTTCTGATGGCTTATGGTAATAATTATCAACTTTATAGCAAAAAATTGCTTCATCACTTAACACCACATAACCGTGTGCAAATCCTTTTGGAATGTACAACTGCAATTTATTTTCTTCGCTCAATTCAACAGCTTCATACTGACCAAAAGTTGGTGAGTTTTTTCGAATATCAACTGCAATATCCAATACACAACCTTTAACAACTCGTACTAATTTAGCTTGTGCAAAAGGTGGTAATTGATAATGCAACCCTCTTAAAACACCTCTAGTAGATTTGGCTTCATTATCCTGAATAAAATTTATTTGATTACCAATAAAGTCTTCAAATAATTCCTTTTTAAACGATTCAAAAAAGTAACCTCTCTCATCATTTAATATTTTCGGTTTGCATAAAATTACATCGGGTATTTCAGTTCTAATAAATTCCATTTAGTGTTAAATTGCTGTTATGCGAAAGTAACTATTTATTATCTAATTTCAATTTATAACAACTTTCAATCCGTTTTTTTAACAAAATTTTGTTGAAATTTGTTAGGTGCTCATAATTACGATGTCTAATTATGAAGATTCTAACTAACAAACACCTAATTATGACGAGAATTCAACAAATTGAACATAGTAAAGCAACAGGAAGATTGAAAGAAATTTATGATGATTTGGTTCAAAAGAGAGGACAATTAGCTGAAGTGCATAAAATACAAAGTTTACGCCCTGAAAGCATTGTGAAACATATGGACTTATATTTAGAAATTATGTTTTCTAGATCAGACCTTTCTAGAGCTGAACGTGAAATGATGGCTGTAGTTACTTCTGTCTCAAACAACTGTTTTTATTGTCAAATTCATCATTCACAAGCGCTAAATCATTATTGGAAAAATGATGAAAAAATAAATCAACTTCGTAAAAATTATAAGGAAGCTTCACTATCTGAAAAAGACCTTCTTTTATGTGAATTTGCTGAAACACTCACCATAAACCCAGGTAGTTTTAAAAAAGATACACTTATTGAGGAATTGAAAGAATCTGGTATTTCTGATGCCGCCATTTTAGATGCTACGCTGGTAATTTCCTATTTTAATTTTGTAAATCGCATGGTTTTGTCATTAGGTGCAACTCTTGAAAATGATGGCGGAACAGGTTATAACTATTAATTAATTTACCTCAACAATATTTTTGTTTTCAAGTTCTTTGGCTGAAAAAATTAAATTATTAAAAAATAAATCTATATCCGTTTTTGCTAATTCTCCATTGGCCGTAATTAGCCTTATCGCCAATTTTTTACCTATATACCCATAATTCACAATAGATTTTCCGTTCTTTCGCATTGCTTCTCTAAGTGCTAAATTAAAACTGTTTAAATCTGTTTTACACGCTGGAATATATCTAAAACAAATTGCAAAAGATTGACGATCAACTAAGAGCTCTAAATTATGATGACTTTTTACAATTTCTTCAGCATAGGTTGCCATAGAAATTAAATTATCTATGCGTTTTTGATAGCCATCCAAACCAAAATATTTCCAAGCAAACCATAATTTTACCGCATCTACTCTTCGCCCGCATTGAATTGATTTTTTGCCTAAATCTTCTATTTTATCAATGTCATGAAATATATAATCGGTATTAATATCGGTAATATTGTGTTGTAATGTCCCTCGTTTTTTCACCAACAAAGCGGAACAAATCAGTGGAATATTCATTAATTTATGAGGGTTCCAAGCAAAAGAGTCCGTTTTCTCAATGCCTTTCATTAAATAATTATGCTGCTCACTTAAAATTAGAGAACCCCCAAACGAACCATCAGCGTGTAACCAGCAATTGTATTGTTTACAAATTTTGGACATCTCATCAATTGGATCGTAAGCACCCATTAAAGTAGTTGCGCATGTTGCTGCTACAAAAAATGGTGTTTCATTATTTTGAATACATTGTTGTATTTCCTTTTCTAATTCTGAAGGAATTAGCATTCCGTTTTCATCAGACTTTACTTTCACAACATTGCTTGCTCCAATTCCTAAAATATTGGCAGCCGTTTCAAAAGAATAATGTGCTTGTTCATTTACAAATGCTTTTAATTTTTGAGTTCGATTGTACCCTTTAAAACGACTTTCAGGTAACATTTTATTACGTGCAGAAAACATAGCTACTAAATTAGCATTGCTACCTCCACTTACAAAAATTCCATCGCCATTGGTATAACCTGCATACGTATTCATTAAACGAATCATTTCAGTTTCAATAGACGTAGCAACAGGCGCAACTTCATAAGTGTACATAGATGTGTTTGCCAACACTGTAAATATTTCGCCAATAAACGCTGGAAAATTAAACCCTGAATACAACTGATTCATAAATTGTTTGTTCCCTGTTTTTACTGAATACTCTAGATATTTATCAATCAATTCTAAAAATTCTTGTTCGGAAACAGGACTGCTATCAACCTCTAAATCAATCACTTTTTTTAATTCTGAAGGTGATTTAAATTTTACAATAGGTTGATTTTCATCATTATTACTTTCTAAATAATTTTTAATTTTTTTGAAAGACTCAGATAGTATATTTAACTCGTTCATGTTGTATCTCTTCTTTTATTCTGAAGTTTAAAACTTCTAATACTATTTTTTAGTTTGTTTTTAACAAACTACCTTTTTCAGTGTATGGAAATATCTCGTCATATTTTAAAACGGTGTTCATACTTACTCTTCTATTAATGTGCTTGCGTTCTAAATCAGCTGGATTAGCAACTCCGGCTGCTGCAATTAATTCACTAAAACTATGCAATGTTTCATGATGAAAATTAGCTGCTCTGGCAGATTTATCTTCAACATTCAACCCTTTCATTAATGAATTGTTTTGAGTTGCAACCCCTACAGGACATGTATTATTATTACATTGTAATGCTTGAATGCACCCAATAGACAACATCATAGCGCGTGCACTATTTACCATATCTGCTCCTAAAGCAATAATTCTGGCAATATGAAATCCGCTAATAATTTTTCCTGAAGCTATAATTTTAATATCTTTTTTAAGGTTGTAACTAATTAATGTATTTGTTACAAAAGCCAAAGCATCTTTTAAAGGCATTCCTAAAGAATTTGAAAATTCAATAGGTGCAGCACCGGTTCCTCCTTCACCTCCATCAACCGTAATAAAATCGGGTTTAACACCCGTAGAAATCATCGCTTCACATAAATCAATAAACTCTTGTTTTTTACCAACACACAGTTTAAAACCAATAGGTTTTCCTTCAGATTTCTCTCTTAATAGTTGTATAAAATTCATTAATTCTAAAGGAGAAGAAAAGGCGGAATGTGATGGTGGTGAATTTACATCAGTATGCGCTATTACATCTCTAATAGCTGCAATTTCTTCGGTATTTTTTATTGCAGGTAAAATACCTCCGTGACCTGGCTTTGCTCCTTGAGATATTTTAATTTCAATCATTTTTACATTTTCCATTGTTGCTTTCTTGGCAAATGTATCCTCGCAAAAATTGCCATCTTTTGTCCTACAGCCAAAATAACCTGTACCTATTTGCCAAATTAAATCTCCTCCATTTTCTAAATGATAAGGACTTATACCTCCTTCACCTGTATTGTGTGCAAAACCTCCTTCTTTTGCCCCTTTATTTAATGCTAATATTGCATTTTTACTTAGCGATCCAAAACTCATTGCTGAAATATTTAATAAACTTGCCGAGTATGGTTTTTTACAATCTGAACCTCCTACAAGTACTCTCGGGTGCGGATCCACTTCTTTGTGATTACAAGCGTACATAGAATGATCCATCCATTCATAACCTACTCTATACACATTCATTTGAGTTCCAAAAGGAACGGTATCGTTTGTTTTTTTCGCTCTTTGATATACCAAACTTCTAAACATCCTGTTGATTGGTGCACCTTCAGTTTCTGTTTCAACAAAATATTGCATAATTTCTGGACGAATTTTCTCTAGCAAATACCTTCCATGTCCTATGATAGGAAAATTATTTTTAATAGTATGTTTCTTCTGAAATATATCTGAAATACCCAGTAAAATTAAAGGGCCGAAAAATAATAAACTCCATAAAATTGGTTTCCATACTATTGAAATTGAGCCTATAATTACTAAGGTTATTATGGCAATCGTAATAAATGCTTCTCTAACTTTCATTTTTTATAATTTATTTTTTACTAATCATTCGTTATCTCTTTTATATTTTCTTTTAATTAATTGATTTTCTTTTTTGTACGAAAGGTACTTCGTCATCCTATTAAAACCAACTTTAAATTTATTTTTAATTGTAATAATTCCTCATTATTAGAGGATAAAAATTGTAATACTTCGTTTGTCGCATAAATTAAAAATTGCTTACTCAAACAATATGTTTACTATTAATGATACACCCCATTATTAAACAAGAAAAAAGAGCCTAAATAATAATATTTTATTTTTATGAAATACGTTTTGTAAGAATTACACCTAACTTGAGACAAATCTCTTAATCTAATCACTACTAAAATGAATCATAAACTCACTCTAAGTCTTTTATTTATATTAACTATTAACTTGGTCTCAGCACAATTTAAAAACCCAAAAAACTTACCTTTTACTTGGAAAACAGATACTATTAATAGTTCTGTAGCGCTGTCTGAAATTCAAATTGTATTACCAAAAGGTTCATTTCCAACTTTAGACAAGCCTGTTTTTGTAAACAAAACAGAAGGTGTAAACATGTTTTTCGAAAAAGAACCAGTAATCGTAGTTGAAATTAATGGTGCTGCTAAAGCCTATTCATTAAACATCCTAACAATGCATGAAATTGCAAACGATGTAATTGATGGGGTCTCTATTTTAGTTACTTACTGTCCGTTATGTAATTCTGGAATTGTATATGACAGAACTATCAATCATGATGGTGTAACAGAAGTTTTAGAGTTTGAAGCGTCAGGAATGTTAAGAAATAGTGATATGGTAATGTTAGATAGAAAAACAGAAACATTATGGCAACAACTTACCGGAACTGCAATTGTAGGAACTTATAATAGCTACGAACTTGCTATTGTACCCTCTATAATTATTTCGGTTTCAGAATTTTTTAAACGATACCCTAAAGGACAATTACTTTCTAAAAAAACAGGTTTTAAACAATCTGAAAGTCAGTATGGCTATAATCCGTATAAAAAATATGACGAAAAAGAAAATCCAATACCGTACTTTTTTAATAATAACAATGTAGATAAACGCTTACCTGCTATGGAACGTATTGTGGATATTGAAAGTAATGATAACTATAAAGTGTATAGCTTTAGCAGTGTTGCCAAAGACGGTGTTATAAACGATACTTTTAAAACTAAAAAAGTAGTTCTTTTTTACAAATCAGGAACAGTTTCTATATTAGACGAAAAGGATATTTCTACCTCTAAAGATGTTGGGTCTGTAACTGTTTTTAATGCTATTGTTAATGGTAATCACTTAACTTTCACAAAAGAAAACGACACCTTTAAAGACACAACCACAAATTCAACATGGGATATTACTGGTTATTGCTACAAAGGAGAATTCAAAGGAAAACAATTGCAAATAGAGCCTCACAGTAATCATTTTGCTTTTGCTTGGTTGGCCTTTCATCCAGAAAGTGAAATTTATAATGAATAACTAATTTACAACATAAAAAAGCATCTCAATTGAGATGCTTTTTGCAGTCCGGATGCGGTTAATTATTTAACAAAAAATAATTAAATAATTATCAACTCTCTTATACCTTTTCATAAATATACTTATTAACTATATACTCAGTGATAGGTTTTAATTCTTTCAATGTAATTGGGTGCAAGCCTCTAGAATTAAAATATTCAATTTCTCCTTCATCAGATTTCCCATACCAAATAGCTGGATGATCATTGACAAAAAAAGTTGTAGAGTCACTAACCTTAACTTTTTTTAAATTTTTTAATATTTATATCTTTTAAAAGTAGGTTTGGTGATTCCCCTTCGCAATTAACTTTTTCATAGTGATCTGTCTTCCAAACAACACAATCACTACTTTTAAATATTCCTTTGTAGTATAACCCTAACAATACAATTAACATTAAAGTTATCAAAATAGCCCTTTTAATAATCTTTGATCTAGGGATTTTAACAACTCTACCTATTGATACATTATTATTCTCAAAATCTAGAAAATTATTATACCCTAAATATTTAGATATCAAGTTTTTTAGTTCAGCACTGGGTTCACCTGCATTATTTTCTTTTTCCTCTACATATTTATCATAATAACTCTTAACAGCTCTTGAACTAATATAATTAGGTCGCCCATACTTTTTCTCTAGAATTTCCTCAACAAAATAAATAGCATTACCATTTTTTGTTTTTTTATCATTATCTCTTTCATTCTCAAGTTTTTTGAATAATTGGCTAAGTAATTTTTTTATCATAGTGGATAAGTTAGTTGTTTCAAAGTTAAAAATAATTTGGAAAATATTTTCCAACTCTTCTCCAATAATTTTCCATTCAAATTAGTGAATCACTTCTAATCTTTGTACTAGAGTTAGCGAAAAACTTAGTTCAGTACAAATTAAGAATGTACATAAGCTAATTCTAAATGAAGCTCTAAAGCAGTAAAGACAACCGTTTTGGGAAGCAGTTAATCTTACTTGTTTTAGACTTCATACTTCCCAAAATAGAAGGGAGAATCTCTTCAGTATTTAACGCATTGCTGTCATGCAAAACACCGAGTATAACTCGGGCAGCAATACTATTGTCAAATTTTAAAAAATACAAAAATGAAAAAAACACTTATACTACTAGGAATTATTTTAATGAATGGAGTACTGTTTTCTTGTTCAAATGATGAAGATCAGGATTTAGATGCTTATGAACCGAATATTGAACTGTTTGGGACGGGAGGCGAAGAAGAAGAGACACCTCCACCGCCTCCACCGCCATTACCATAAAATTTAAATAGATTACTAGTTAATTTATAGTTTTATCTTAATTTAGAGGAATGAAAAATTTAAAAATTGCATTCCTCTTTTTTTGTTTTTGTAACTTATTTTTAAGCTCATCTTGTAATGAAAAATTGTCAGTAAATAACGAGGCGAATACTAAAATTGACTCTTTAGCTATTTTTATTCTCAAAATGAAAGATGAAAAAGTTGATTATAAAACTCGTTTACATGCAGCGAGTAGAGCTTTACAACGAATAAATCTAACAAGAGACAGTTCAGTTAAAAATGAAATTCTAGCGTATAAAATTTACTTATTTGGATATTTAAAACAATACGATAGTGCCGTTTATATTTCAAAAGAATTATTGCTAAAATCAAAAAGAGATAATGACTCCGTTTCCATTGGGAGAAATTATTCTAAAATAGCATATTATTATAATAGGAAGCAACAAAAAGATAGTGCTTATTTTTATTATAATAAACTTAAAAATGGATATTTAAATTTTAACGATAGTATTACAAATGGCAATAACCTACTAGAAATGGCTATTATCGAGCGTTCTTTTGGAGATAACATTGCAAGTGAATTTTCAGCATCATTAGCTTTGAACTATTTGAGCGACAAAAACCCTAATTTATCAGCTAAAGTTTATAATAATTGGGCTATTTCTTCGAAGGAACAAGGTCAACTAAAAGATGCAATACTATTTTATAAAAAGGCGATTGATTTGACCTCTTTAAAAAGAGATAAAATAAGCTTCAAAAATAATATAGCTATTACATATAGAGATTTAGGTGATTACAATACTTCTATAAAAATTTTAGATGGCTTACTAAAGGATACTATTATTAGTAGTAGAACAAGAGCTCGGGTTATTGATAATCTAGCATACATTAAATGGTTGGTAAAAAAGAAAGAAAATGTGTTACCTGAGTTAGAAAAAGCATTGGAAATGCGTTTGCAAGAAAATGATTTATGGGGATTAATTGCCAGTTATGCACATCTTTCAACATTTTTTGAAAACTTAAGTTCTAAGACGGCCTTATTTTATGCTTCCAAAATGTACGATGTGGCAATCAATCAAAATAGCACACAAGATCAATTAGAAGCTTTACAAAAATTGATAGAGTTAGAGAATTCAGAAAAAGCAAAAAAGTATTATGGGACTTACATACGTATAAGTGATAGCTTAAATAATGCTGAAAAAATCGCTAAAAATAAATTTGCTAAAATAAAATATAATAGCGATAAAAATCGCGAGGATAACTTACAATTAAAAATTGCCCAAACTGCTAGTAAATTAGAATTAGAAAAAGAAAAAACCAGAAATATTATTGGAGCTGTTTCAAGTGGTTCAGTTATAGTTGGGTTGTTAGTTTTTGTGTACTACAGAAAACAAAAGCATCAGCAAGAAAAACGAGAAGAGGTTTACAAAACAGAAACACGCATTGCTAAAAAAATTCACGATGAGGTTGCAAATAATGTAGTTAATATTATGAACAAGGTGCAATATACTGAAGAAACTAAAGGTAGACTTTTAGATGATTTAGAAGAGGTCTATTTATTAACTCGGGATATTTCACATCAACATAATACAATTGAAACCGAAGATAAATTTGAGAGCTCTTTGAGAACACTTCTTACAAGTTATAATACTGAAAAAACAACCATTATTCTTAAAAATATTAAAAATGTTTGTTTAGAATTTATAGCTAAAGATAAACAAATTGAAATTTATAGAATACTACAAGAGTTAATGGTAAATATGCAAAAACATAGCGAAGCTTCTTTAGTGGCAATTTCATTTGAAAAAACAAAAAATGAATATTTTATAAATTATTCTGATAATGGAATCGGGTTGGAATTTGAAAATATTATTTTAAAAAATGGGCTTAAAAATGTGGAAACCCGTATAAAATCAATAAATGGAAGTATTAATTTTGAAACATCTTTAAACAAAGGATTTAAAGCATTTATAAGTTTCAAAAAATAAAAGCTATGTTTCAAAAAGTATTAATAGCAGAAGATATGGACTTTATTAACAGTGGAATAAAGTCTCAATTATCAGATTTAGGGATACCCGAAATAGCGTATGTTCAGTATTGTGATGAAGCACTTTTAAAATTAAAAAGTGCCAGTTTAATTAATAAACCTTTTGATTTATTAATTAGCGATTTATCATTTGATGAAGATTGTGTAGAGCAAAAAATTACTACTGGTGATGACTTGATTAAAGTAGTTAGAAAAGAGTTCCCTAATTTAAAAATCGTTGTATTTTCTGTTGAAGATAAATCTTATCGAATTCAGACATTACTTAATGAGCATACAATAAATGCGTACGTGTGGAAAGGCAGGGAAGGATTAAGAGAATTAAAAAAAGCAATAAATTTAATAGATAGTTCTGATAGTACTTACATTTCTCCTCATGTTGCTGGTTCAATGTCTAAAAGTAAGACAATCGAAATATCTGATTATGATATTTTTTTAATAGAATGTCTTTCTAAAGGACACTTACAAGAACAAATAAGCGAAATTTTAAAAGGAAAAAATTGGTCACCAACAAGTGTTAGTACTATTGAAAAACGTTTAAAGTTATTAAAGGAACATTTTAATGCCAACAACCCTGCTCATTTGGTTTCTTTAGCAAAAGATTTAGGACTTATTTAAAAAAGTTAAACTTAAAAGTACAAAGCTTACGGGTTCCCGTAAGCTTTTTTGCTTTAATAAAGTTATTTTTGAATAATGAATTTAAGAATAATTTATAAAAGGGAAAATTGCTAAATTAGCAAATGAAAAAGAAACCAAAACCTTACGGAAACCCGTAAGGTTTTGGTTTTTAATGGGTTTAAATTTGGACTAAAATAAAATCAGGGCAGCCGAAAACTGATTAGAGTAGGCAAATTTAAAACTAAGTATTATGAAAAAAATTACATTAATTCTAGCAGTTATCATGTTGTTCTCAAGTTGTGCAAGTATATTTACAGGTTCAAAAAGAAGTGTTTTATTTGAATCTGACCCTTCAGGAGCAAAAGTTTTTGTTAATGGGTTTGAAAAAGGAGTTACACCTACACAGATTAAAGTTAAAGCAGATGATCGTATTGATTTCAAAATTGCTAATTATAAAGAAAGAGTAATAATTATGGATAGTAAGTTCAACCTTGTTAGTATTTTAAACGGTTTTAGTATTATTGGTTGGGGTGTAGATGCAATTACAGGATCATTAAAAAGAGTTGACACCAAATATGTTAAAGTTACCTTGGAATCAAAGAAGAATATTACTTCTTTAAATAAATATCTAAATAAAGGGAAAATTACCAAAGTAGATATTGATACAGATAAGAAAGTTATTGAAACTATAATTGTTTTAAATTAATTTTTTTAATTTAAATTATAAGTTGTTAATAGTAAATAGCGAGAGTACTTGAAAAGTTAAAGTAAACAACTAAATTATGGGTAAACACCAATCACAAATTAAATCTACACGAACAGCATATTTATTGTTCTTCTTTTTATTCGGAACACATTATGCGTATCTTGGAAAATGGGAAATTCAATTTTTATATTGGTTTACCTTAGGTGGATTTGGAATTTGGACTTTAATTGATCTTTTTACAATTTCAGGAAAAGTTGAACGTCACAACGAAGTAATATTTCAGCAAATAAAAAAAAGAGAAGACGATCAAGCAAGGAAATTAGTAATGATTGCTGCTTCTAAAGGGAACAGATTTATTGATTCATAAATCAAATTAGAAACTTCTAAATTTCCTTTACCGACACAAAAAACAAGTGAAATTGAAAAAGCCTGATAATCATTTGATTATCAGGCTTTTTGCGGTCTGGACGGGACTCGAACCCGCGACCCCCTGCGTGACAGGCAGGTATTC
>CAYPNJ010000028.1:0-21385 GCA_964412305.1 uncultured Lutibacter sp.
ACTAGATACTTGGCATTCGAGTGCTTCGGAAGCTAATTTTGAAACTTATTTTGGAGCCATGACTAATGAAAGTATTTTTATTGGAACAGACGCTTCGGAAAATTGGAATATTACTGAATTTAAAGAATTTAGTAAACCTTATTTTGATAAAGGGAAAGCGTGGGATTTTAAACCAGTTGAAAGGAATATTTATGTTTATAAAAATGGAGAAATAGCTTGGTTTGATGAGCTTTTAGATACCTGGATGGGTGTGTGTAGAGGTTCGGGTGTTTTAAAGAAAAACAATAGTATTTGGCAAATAGAACACTATGTACTTTCGCTTACAATTCCAAACGAAAATATTAAAGAAGTTGTAAAAATAAATAAAGAAAAAGATTCGTTATTTTTAAGTAAGTTTAAAAATAATTAGATATTATTTTTAACTTTTTTCACAACATCAAGCTCTTCAATATCTATAACTTTATTATTGTCATAAGTAATCTTGGTTACTTTATTTTCACTCCAATATGTCCAAACACCAACTTTTACCCCGTAATTATAGGTTGCGTAGCATTTTAAACTTCCATCTGGATTGTAGCTTTCCCAAGATGCATGTAATTTCCCATCAGCAGTATAAAAACCATGTTGCATTATAGACCCACTTTCATAGTATAAAGTTACTTCAGATAATTCACCTTTTATTTCAGTCTTTTGTAAGTCGTTATTTTGAGCAAACAAAAATGATGTTAAGAAAAGGAATGCAAAAGATAAAAATATATTTTTCATAATTTCGAGTTTTAAGAAGCATATAGCTACTCAAATTTACGACACATGAAATTTAAGTATACTGATTTAAATCAGTATTTTAAATTAAGATATTTACTATTTTATAAATTAATTGGGTTTCGTAACCCTTTGAGATAAGAAATGTAGTTAATTTACTTTTTTTCTTGAAAGAGTTAGGTTCTTTAATTAAAACTATTTTTTTTTCTGCAATAGATTGAAGTGTTTTGAAATAATCTTCCTCATTAATTTCTTTTAAAGCCGTTTTTATATTATAAGGAGAAATATTTTTAAATTTAAGCTCGCTTACAATTTTAATTCGTCCCCATTTTTTAATTGAAAATTTACCACGTACATAAGCTTTTGCAAAGCGCTCTTCATTTAAAAAGTTATGTTGTAATAAATGGAGAATTATAATTTCTTTAGCTTCCGGAATCATTTTTAAATCATAGAGTCTTTGTTCAACTTCTTTGTGACATCGTTCTTGATAGGCACAGAAATGTTCTAAAACTTTAGTTGCTTCATCAACAGTATATGATTTTTGACTTTTCATAAATTTTTAAAAACTTAAATAGGTTGTCTAAATAACCGTCATTCTGAATTTATTTCAGAATCTCATTATGAGAACCTAAATCTAGTTCAGGTTGACGAACCTAATAATTTTAAACAACCTACAATCCAATGCTATTATTGCTTTATTTTTAATCGTAATTTTAAGTTGTTTAATAATGAAAACATTACCGGAACTATAATTAATGTTAAGAAAGTAGCAAATGTTAGCCCAAAAATAATAGTCCAAGACATAGGCCCCCAAAAAACAACATTCTCGCCACCAATATAAAATTGAGGATCAAATTCAGTAAATAATGTCATAAAGTTAATGTTAATACCAATTGCCATTGGTAGCAACCCTAGAATTGTAGTTATGGCAGTTAATAAAACGGGTCTTAAGCGTGTTTTACCTCCTTCAATAATACTTTCGTAAATCAACTCTTTTGTTAAAACACCTTCTTCTATACCTTGCTCCAATCTTTTTCGTTGCATAATTAAAATAGTATAATCTATCAATACAATAGCATTGTTTACTACAATACCAGCTAAAGAAATTATACCAATCATAGTCATCATAATTACAAATTCCATTCTAAAGATAATTAAACCAAAGAGTACTCCAATTAAACTTAATAAAACGGCTAATGATATAATTATAGGCGTTGAAGTTGAATTAAATTGACCTACAAGAATTAAGAAGATTAAGAACACTGCAATTAAAAGCGCTTTACTTAAAAATGCCATTTCTTCAGCTTGTTGTTCTTGCTCTCCAGTAAATGAAACTGAAACGTTTTTAGGTAAATTATAGCCTTCTACTAATTTCCTGATTTGGTCATTTACTTCAGTAGCATTGTAATTCTCCAATACATTCGAAAAAATGGTAATTACCCTTTTTAAATCTTTTCGTTTTACGGCACTAAATGTTGATGATTTCTCAGCATGTGCTACTGCAGAAATAGGTACTTGTACAATTTTCCCATCACTTTGATTTCTAAAAGTAATTTTTTGGTTGATAAGCGCATCTTTATTGTACCTGTACTTATCCATTAATCGAATGTTAATTGGATAATCATCTTCACCATCTTTAAAAGTAGAAACTTCTTTTCCGAATAGAGAGGTTCTTAATGCATCTCCAATTTGAGCCGTTGAAATATTTAAACGTCTTGCTTTTTGGCGATCAATTATAATTGGTAATTCAGGCTTTCCTTGTTCAACATCTAATTTTAAATCTTCAATCCCTAAAATATTAGCTTCGTTTATAAACTGTTTAATAGCTTCAGAAGTAGTTAACAATTGATTGTAATCTTCTCCAGAAACTTCAATATTAATTGGAGCACCTGTTGGAGGCCCATCCAAAGGTCTGTCAACAGTTATATTTACACCTGGATAATCTTGTAATAAGTTTCTAATTTCAATTAAAACATCATTGGTATGTATGCCATCTCGTTCAATAAACTTTACAAAATCTATAGTAATACGTGCTTTATTTGGAGTTGTACCACCTTGTTGCCCTTGATTAGGATCGCTTGTACCTTCACCAACTTGGCCTATTACAGACGTAATTAAAGTGTTTTCTCCGTTTACTTCGTATTTTTTTAAATGGGCTTGAATTTTATCTTCAATTTCAGCAGAAAGCTTATTGGTTACATTAATATCAGTTCCAATAGGATATTCTAAATAAACATATACTTGCTTTGGTGGTGTTTCTGGAAAGAAAAGAACTTTAGGGGGAAATGCCCCTAAAAGTATAAAAGCAAAAATTAAAAGCCCAAAAGTTCCTAATAGAAATGTTCTTGGTCTTTTTTTGCCTAGCACAAACCTTAATACCCTTTCGTAAAATTTTTCTAATCGAGGTAAAAAAACATTTTGAAACCACTCAGTACTTGGAGTTAAAAACTTGGTGTTTATAACTCTAAGTAACCCAGCTAAAACTAATAATAATCCTAAGGCGTTAAAACCTTTAGTTTCTGTAATTATTCCTGAAATGATAAATAATACTCCAACTAAAAAAATGATAGTGCTGTACCGTAAAACTTTTTTAAAATTAACTTTATCTTCTTTAATTTTCATTAAAACTGAAGTTAGCATTGGGTTTATTAATAATGCAACAAATAATGAAGAGCTTAATACAATTATTAATGTAATTGGTAAATAACGCATAAACTGCCCCATCATTCCAGGCCAAAAAGCAATTGGTAAAAATGCTGCCAACGTTGTAGCTGTTGAAGCAATAATAGGCATAGCAACTTCACCAACACCATATTTTGCTGCATCAATTTTAGAGTAGCCTTCATCTAACAATCTGTACACATTTTCAACAACCACAATGCCATTATCTACCAGCATTCCCAAAGCAATTACTAAGGAGAATAGCACCATTGTATTTAAGGTTACACCAATTGCACTTAGAATAATAAAAGAGATAAACATAGAAAGCGGAATTGCAATACCAACAAACAATGCATTTCTAATTCCTAAGAAGAAAAGTAATACTAACACTACTAAAATTACACCTAAAATAATGCTATTTTCCAAATCGGCAACCATTGTTTTGGTGTCGTTGGTCATATCATTTGTTTTAGAAATGTATAAGTTAGAAGGAAAATAATTTGCTTTTGCTTTTGCAATTATAGCATCAATTTGAGTAGATGCATTTATTAAATTTTCACCTCCACGCTTTGTAACATCTAGCATAACTACAGGTTGCGAAAACTCACGCGCATAACTTTGTTTTTCTTGCTCTTTAAAATTTACTATTGCAATATCACGTAGATAAACAATGTTTCCATGTTCTTGTTTTACAATAATGTCTGCAATTTCTTTAGCCGATTTAAATTCTCCAATAACACGTACATTTCTACGCAAACCTTCTTCTAATAAATCACCACTAGAAATGGTCATGTTTTCATTTTGAATAGCAGCAGCAATGTCATTAAAACTAATTTGTGAGACTTCCATTTTGTACAAGTCAACACTAATTTCCATTTCTTTATCTTGAATACCACGAATATCAACTTTTGAAATTTCAGGCACTTTTTCAATTTCATCTTCTAGATATTCACCATATTCTTTCAGTTGATCCATAGAAAAATCACCCGATAAATTAATGTTCATAATAGGCATTAATTCAGCAAAATTCATTTCCTGCACTGTTGGATCAGCGGGCAAATCTGTAGGGAAATCTTTATCAGATTTTGCAGCATCTACTTTATCTTTTACTTTACGCAAAGCTTCAGTTGGCGACATGCTAAAATCAAATTTCACCTGTATTGAGGAAAACCCTTCAATTGATGTTGAAATTATTTCATCTACGCCTGAAATTCCATTTATTTCTTTTTCTAAAGGGCGTGTAATTAATTTTTCTATATCTAATGCGGAGTTCCCTGGATAGGGTGTTGATACAAATATTTGAGGTACAATTATCTCAGGAAAGGCTTCTCTTGGCATACTTTGGTACGAAAAAATACCGGCCAAAAAAATCATTCCAATCAACACAAAAACAGTCATTTTATTATAAATAGACCAGGTTGATAACTTAAATTCTTTTAATACTTTACTCATGGTAATACGTTTCTAAGTTTTTTTAGATTTAGTTGGCGCTTATTTTAACAATTTCTCCTGCTTGAACTTGTCTTGCACCTTCATTAACAATGGTATCATTTTCAGTCAATCCTTCTTTAACATAAATTTCATGATTGTATTCTTTACCAATGGTTATGGTGTTTTTAACAACTTTATTTTCTCCATTCTCAGTTTTAATAGTGAAAATATAATTGTTACCGTTTTGATCTTGCTGAACTAAATTTGCAGGCACAATAACACCGTTAGCTTTAAAATCAAGAAATTTAATATCAGCCAATAAATTTGGTTTCATGCTATGATCTTTGTTTGTAAGGTTAATTCGAGTTTTAAAACTTCTATTATCGGGATTTATGTAATTACCTGTTTGTGTTACTTTTGAATTTATTTCTTTATGAATTGAAGGGAAATTAACAATTGTTTCTGTTCCCTTTCTTATTACAGGCAAATAAGTTTCTGTTACATCGGCTTCAACATAAACGTTGTCTAAATTTAGTAATCGAAGAACTGGCATTTGTGGGCTTGTTAATTCCCCATTTTTAGGAAAAATTGCATCAACAATTCCAGAAAAAGGAGCAGTAATTCTCATTTTATTGACCTGAGTTTTTAAGGTTACTAAGCTATTTTCTAAACTTTCTTTTTGTGCTTTTACTTGTAAATATTGCATCTCAGAACCTATTTTTTGATTCCAAAGACGTTCTTGACGATCGAAAGTAGTTTTGGCCAAAGTTAATTGTGTGTTTAGCTCTGCAATACCATTTTTTATTTCGGCGTCATCTAATTGCATTAAAGTTTGCCCAGTAGTTACATGTTGACCTTCTTTTACATATATAACTTTTACAGTTCCACCTAATTCTGGACGTATTTCAATATTTTTATCGGCTTTTACAACACCTTGAACTTCAAGATAATGTTTAAAAGTGCCATTTTTAACAGGTAATGTTGTAATAATTTGAAGCTTTTTATTAGTATCTAATTTTGAAATTTCACCTTCAAGAGTTTTTAATTCCTGAGATAAACTATCAATTTTACTAACCAAAGTCATTTTTTGCTCGTTTAATTCTTCTAATGAAGATTTTTTAACGTCTTCTCCACAGGATATTAGAAGCGTAATAATGATAATAAGTGTGATTATTTTTTTCATTTTAATTATTTTCTAGTTGTTAATAGGTGTGTTTAATGCATTATCTAAAGCTGCTTTATTTGCAATTATGGTAAGCATAACTTGTAAATAATTTTGTTGCATAGTGTATAATTGTCGTTGAGATTCTGCAAGTTCAAAACTTGTTGAAATCCCTTCAAAAAATTTAATTTGTTGTTTTTTCTCAATTCGTTCAGCCAATGCTAAATTTTGTTTTGAAGTTTCAAATTCTTCAATACTGTAATTGTATTCAGTTTTAGTAGTTTCAAGTTGAAGCAGTAATTTTTGCTCAATTTCTGTAAGATTTGTTCTTGCTTTTTCAAGTTCAATTTTTGCTTGTTGTGTTCTAGAACTTCTAGCTAAACTACTAAAAATGGGGATTTCTAAACTGACACCTAACAATGATGAATCAAACCATTTTTGCTCTTTTTTCAAGAAATCAAAATCTTCAGCAAAACCCGCATAACCAAAATTTACAAAGCTACTTAATGTTGGTAAGGCTCTACTTTGTTCTAACTTCATTAAAAGTTCATTCGATTTTTCAGTGTTTTTAGCAATTTTATAATCTATATGATTTTCAATAGTCAAATTGGATGAAAGCAACCCTAAATCTAAATGTTTTTCAGCTAACTTAGTTAAAGTATCTGTTAATTTTACCGAAGTGTTAATATCAATTCCCAAAGTAATATTTAGCATTTTATATGCTATATTTTCTAGTTTTTCAGTTTTAGATAACCGACTTTTAACAGAAGACAATGTGATTTTTAATTGTTCAACATTTTCTTCTTCAATAAACCCATTTAAATATATTTGATTGGTTTCGTTTAATGTTTTCTCTAACGACTGAATGTTACTTTTTAAAATAAGGATACTTTCTTCACTTAAAAGTACATTTCCGTATGCATTAATAACGGCTTCTCTAATTCCAAGTTCAGTTTTTTCTTTGGCATTTTTAGAAATTTTTAAATAGGTTTTAGCAGCTTGTAATCCAACTAAATAGGAGCCATCAAAAATTAATTGTTTTAAAGTTGCAGTTGCATTCATGTTATGTTTTGTTCCAAAAGCAATTTCAGCAAATTCACCTTCATTACCACCAAAAAATTCTGCTGGAATTAATGAAACTTGTTGTTTAATCCAGTTTTGATAATCTAGTTTAGCGCTAATTTGAGGTAAACCAATAGTAGTAGTTTCCCACTTTTTTCTTTTAGCAGCAGAAATGTCTCTTGTTGCGTTTATTACGTTATAGCTATTTACTAATGCATAATCAACAGCTTGTTGAAGCGATAATGAAATGTTTTCCTGCGCTATTGAATTTGCACCTAAAAATATTCCAATAAATAGGGTGATTATTTTTCTCATTCTTAATAATTATTTTTTTCTAGTTGTTCTTCTAAAATTTGTATTCCTTTTGATGTCGCTATTGCTCTTGTGTGATATTCTAATACACTTGCTTCTAATTTGTTTAAAGTGTTTTTGTTATAGGTGTATAATGTTGAGTCGTGAACACTCATAGCTAATGAGAAATAGAATTTTGTAGTAAGTTCTTTATCTAAATTTTCTCTATACAAACCTCCATTAATACCTTTTTCAATATTACTTAAAATACAATCTTTAAACATTTCAAATTCCTTTTCCATAATTTTGAGATGTGTTTTTGGATAGTATTTCTTCAATTGAAACATTGGAGAACTGTCTGAATTCTTCAGCAAATCTTTAAACATATTTTTTATTTCAAAATTTTCTTCAATCGCATTAAATCCTTTTTCACATATACATAGGATAGATTTATGCATAGTTTCATGTAAGTGAATAGTTGTTTCATCAATAAGTTCTTCTTTGTTTTTAAAGTACTTATAGATAGTTTTTTTAGATATAGCCAATTCGTTAGCAATATCATCCATAGTTACACTTTTAAAGCCTAGCTTTAGGAAAATCTCTCCTGATTTTTGTAAAATTGTACACTTCATAAAATCATTTTCATCTTTTAAATTGATGGCAAATATACAAATGGAAACTTAAGAAACAAAAATAGTTTCCTAAGTTTTAACAATTTTATAACATTTAAAGTTTGAATGAAGGTTTTTAAAGTAATTTTGAATGACGTATTTTTACAAAAATTATGTACAAAATGAATGTGATCGATAATTATAAAGAAGGTTTTATTACGTATTTAAATAAAAAAATTAAGGTAAAAGAACCTGTTAATTTATACGAACCAATACATTATATTTTACAACTTGGAGGTAAAAGATTACGGCCAGTTTTAACATTAGTGACTTGCGAACTCTTTAATGGAAAGGCTAAAGAAGCTTATGATGCAGCGTTAGCAATTGAGGTATTTCATAATTTTACGTTAATTCATGATGATATAATGGATAGCGCACCAATACGAAGAGGGAAGGTTACGGTACATGAAAAATGGGATGTAAATACTGGAATTTTATCGGGTGATGCTATGATGATTATGGCATATCAATGCTTTGAGAGCTATGAGGCAGTGACTTTTAAAAAACTGATGCTACTCTTTAATAAAACATCATTAGAGGTTTGTGAAGGCCAACAATTAGATATGGATTTTGAAACTAGAAATAATGTTACAATTCCTGAATATGTAAAAATGATTACCTATAAAACATCAGTTTTAGTTGCCGCAGCTATGAAAATGGGTGCTATTATAGCAAAGGTTGAAGAAAGAGAAGCTGAAGCAATTTACAATTTTGGTTTAAATTTAGGAATCGCATTTCAGTTACAAGATGATTATTTAGACACTTTTGGTGATGCTGCTGTATTTGGAAAAAAAATCGGAGGTGATATTTCTGAAAATAAAAAAACATTTTTATATCTAAAAGCATTAGAAGTTTGTGAAGAAAGTGATAAACAAAAACTTATAGATTTTTATACCATTAATAAGAATGGTAATAGTAAAGTTGAAGAAGTAACAGAGTTATTTGAGAGAACTCAACTGAAAGAAATTACAATTCAAGAAATTGAATTATATACAAGTAAAGCATTTAAGATTTTAGAGACTTTATCTGTTTCAGAAGAAAAGAAGCAACTACTCAAAAATTTTGGTGTAAGTTTAATGAAACGTACTATTTAATGTTGACAGAACAAAATTCGATAGCGCTTTTACAAAAAATTGAAGTTGAAAACTTATACCAACAATTAATCCAACAATTAAATAAAGATTTTCAGCTATCTAATTTGGATAATACCATTGATTTGTCAGTTACACCAGATCAATTAAAGGAGAAATTAAGTAAAATTTTATTAAAGCTTCTCACAAATAATTACGACGATTATTTAAATTTAATGTATAGAGTTGATGTTTCAGAAAAAGAATTAGTATTGGTGCAAGGTGATGACTTGTCTATAGTTGTAGATCAAATAACCTTTTTAATTTTAAAAAGAGAATATCAAAAAGTTTGGTTTAAAAATAAACTCTAAACACGGGAGTTAGAGCAGATGAGTAAATGACATTTGTTGTTTTATCAAACAACACATCGTAACGTAAACCCATAGAAATATTTCCTGTAACATATTCTGCGCCAATGTACAATGCATTTTGATCAGAGTCAGTTTCATTTGTTGTCGCGTATTTTTGATTAACTTTTAATTGTTCAAACTCAGTTGCAAATTGTAAATTATTAATTGGTTTATATAATGCTAAAACACTTCCCCCATAGTGGTTGGTTGTTGAATTAATTGTAGATTTTGTTTTTACATAAACATATGTAAAACTTAAGCCAGCACTAAAGGTGTCCGAAAAATCGTAGATAGCACTTGGAGAAATCGCAAAAGTTGAATAAGAGCTTCCAACACCAATATTTATACCACCCCCAAAGCGCACATCATCCATAAAACGGTGTTGTTCTAAATCAGAATTTTGACCAAATAAATTAATGTTAACAAAAATAATTAAGAGCAATAAAATTTTGATTTTGTGCATGTTAGTTGTTTTTAGCTAAGGTAATTTATTTTTTCTAATTTTTTGTGAAATAAATATTGTGAATCATATAAATATGTATTATTTTTGCGTCCGTATTTTAGGTCTCATAGCTCAGTTGGTTAGAGCACCTGACTCATAATCAGGTGGTCCTAGGTTCGAGCCCTAGTGGGACCACATCCAAAAAGACTTTACTTAATTGTAAGGTCTTTTTTTATGGAGTAATGTTAAGGTATCATTACAAAATGGAGGTTTTACCCACTAATCATATTTCACGTTGGAGATAGTAAAATAGTTATTAATTTACTAAAAAAGGCATTATTTTTCTAACAATTTTGCTACATATTTACCAATTACATCAAATTCTAAATTAATTACAGTGCCTTTTTTAAAGGTGTGAAAATTTGTAAACTCATATGTATAAGGAATAATTGCTACAGAAAAACTGTTTTTCTTTGAGTTGACTACAGTTAAACTGGTTCCGTTAATGGTTACAGAACCCTTTTCAATAGTAATATTATTTAAAGAGCTATCATATTCAAAACTAAAAACCCAACTACCATCTTCTTCAATAACAGAAGTACAAATAGCTGTTTGGTCAACATGACCTTGAACAATATGCCCATCTAATCGCGCACCAAGTACCATTGCCCGTTCTAAATTAACTAAATCACCAATTTTAAGATGTTTAAAGTTAGATTTATCTAGTGTTTCTTTAATTGCTGTTACTGTATATTCACTTCCATTAATGTTAACTATTGTTAGGCAAACTCCATTATGAGCAACACTTTGATCAACTTTTAATTCTGAAGTAAAATTACTTTCAATAGTAATATGAAAATTTTCACCTTCTTGAACAATGTTTTTTACAATCCCCAAACTTTCTATTATACCTGTAAACATAATTTTATCAATTTAATTGACTACTTTTGAACATTCAAAATTAAGCATAATAAACCTGATTAATGAACAAATCGGATAAAATAAAAGTAGGAATTTCTATAGGAGATTTTAATGGTATTGGTATAGAAATAGCTTTAAAAACATTCATAGATAAACGCATGTTAGATTTTTGTACGCCTATACTATTTGGCTCTACCAAACTAGTTACTGCCTATAAAAAAACAATGAATATTAACATTCCATTTAATGGAATAAAGGATGTTGATAAAGCAATACATGGGAAATTAAATATCTTAAATTTATGGAATGAAGATATTGAAATTAACCTTGGGAAGCCTACTGAAGATTCAGGAAAATATGCTTTTTCTTCGTTAGAGGCAGCTACAAAATCTTTAGCAAATGGCGAAATAGATATTTTAGTTACAGCACCAATTAATAAGGACAACATTCAATCTGAAGATTTTAAATTTCCTGGGCATACAGAATTTTTAGAATCAAAATTAGAAGGTGAAAGTTTAATGATATTGATGTCTAATGAGTTAAGGATCGGTTTAATAACAGGTCACATACCAGTATCTGAAATATCTAAAACAATTACAACAGATTTAATACAGAAAAAAGTAGCAATATTATACAAAACCTTAGTGCAAGATTTTGCTATTTCAAAACCAAAAATTGCAGTTTTAGGATTGAACCCACATTGTGGAGATAATGGTGTTATAGGAAATGAAGATGATGAAATTATTAGACCAATAATTACTAAAATACAAAATGAAGGTAAGTTAGTGTACGGACCTTATGCGGCAGATAGTTTTTTTGGTTCAGGAAATTATAAAAATTTTGATGCAATTTTAGCAATGTATCATGACCAAGGATTGGCACCTTTTAAAACATTGGCATTTGGGGGTGGAGTTAATTTTACAGCTGGTTTAAATAAAGTTAGAACTTCACCAGACCACGGAACAGCATATGATTTAGCAGGTAAAGAACTAGCAAATATTAACTCTTTTAAGGAGGCTGTTTTTAGCGGAATTCAAATTTTTAAAACACGAAAAGAGTATAAAAGTTTGACCGAAAACACTTTAAAACGTGCAAAACAAAAAGAAAAACGATAATTTTTTAAAATTTATGTATAATTTCATATCTTTGCACGCTCAAATTGAAGATAGAAATGAAAGATTTAAAAGAATTTGATATTTCTTTTATAGGTTTAAAGGATGGAATAAATCAATTTGAATATATAATTAAGAGTACGTTCTTTGATTTTTTTGAATACGATGAATTTTGCAGTTCAAACATAAAGGTAGACCTGTCATTTAATAAAAAAGCTACAATGTTTGAATTAAATTTTAATTTTTTGGGCTGGGTTGAAGTAACATGTGATGTCACAAACGAGTTATTTAAATACCCCATACAAACAAATACAGATTTAATTGTAAAATTTGGAAATGAACAAAATGATGAAAATGAGGAGTTATTAATAATCCCTTATGCTGATTATAAATTAAATGTAGCGCAGTACATGTACGAATCAATTGTATTAGCATTACCTTTGAAAAGAATTCATCCAGGCGTAAATGACGGGACCTTACATTCAGAAGTATTAAAGAAATTAAAAGAATTAGATATAACAGAAGAAAACACCTCTAAGGAAATTGACCCTAGGTGGAATAAATTAAAGAATATACAAATAGATAAAAATATCAAGTAATGGCACATCCTAAAAGAAAAATATCAAAAACGAGAAGAGATAAGAGAAGAACTCACTATAAAGCAGTTACACCACAAATTGCTGTAGATCCAACAACTGGTGAAGCACATTTATATCATAGAGCTCACTGGCACGAAGGTAAATTATACTACAGAGGTCAAATTGTAATAGATTCTGAAGAAATTCAAGCTTAATTAGTTTTAAGTAAAAAACACCAAAAACTCTCATTTCTGAGGGTTTTTTTTGTTTTTATACCTAAAATGAATCAAAAAATGATAAAATTCAGTAAAAAAACAAATTATATTTTACTACTTTTACCCACTCTTTTTGATAAAAGAAAATAAACTATGACAAAAATTACCGCAGCAATTACAGCCGTTGGAAAATATGTTCCCGAAGACGTTTTAACAAACACAATGTTAGAAGAAATGGTTGATACCAATGATGAGTGGATTACTTCAAGAACAGGAATTAAAGAGCGTAGAATTTTAAAAGGAGAAGGAAAAGGAACTTCTTACATGGCAATAAAAGCCGCACAACAATTAATTGAAAAGAAAAAATTAGACCCAAAAGAAATTGATTTAGTAATAGTTGCTACAGCAACACCAGATATGCAGGCAGCTGCTACAGCTGTTTATACAGCTTCTCAAATAGGCGCCACTAATGCTTTTGGATTTGATTTGGAAGCAGCATGTTCAAGTTTTTTATATGGAATGTCAGTTGCTTCAAGCTTTATAGAATCAGGGAAATATAAAAAAGTATTACTTATTGGAGCAGACAAATGTTCTTCAATGATTGATTATACAGATAGAGCAACATGTATAATCTTTGGAGATGGAGCAGGAGCAGTTTTATTTGAGCCGAATGAAGAGGGTTTAGGTTTGCAGGATGAATATTTACGCAGTGATGGATCGGGTAGAGAGTTTTTACGAGTAAAAACAGGAGGGTCCATGTATCCTACGACAAAAGAAGCGATAGATAATAAAGAAAACTTTGTTCGTCAAGATGGTAAAACTGTATTTAAAAATGCCGTATTTAATATGGCTGATGCAGCAGTTAAAATTTTAGAACGAAATAATTTAACAAACGAAGATGTTACTTGGCTAGCAGCACACCAAGCTAACAAACGAATTATTGAAGCTACAGCCAACAGAATTAAATTAGATAGTTCTAAAGTAATGATGAACATTCAAAATTACGGTAATACTACTTCAGCTACACTACCATTATTGTTAGCTGATTATGAACAACAACTTAAGAAAGGAGACACTATAATTTTTGCAGCATTTGGAGGAGGTTTCACTTGGGGATCTATTTACTTTAAATGGGCATATAACTCATAATATTATAACAACTAAAACAAACTGAATATGGATTTAAAAGAAATTCAAAACCTGATTAAATTTGTAGCCAAATCGGGTGCAAGTGAAGTGAAGTTAGAAATGGAAGATATTAAAATCACCATTAAAACAGGATCAGAAAAAACAGAAACTACGATAGTGCAACAAGCACCAATGGGAATTCCACAAATGGCTATTGCGGCACCAATAGTACCAGTTGAAACGCCGGTTGTAGCTTCAGAAGCTAAAGAAGAAGTTTCAAATTATATTGAAATTACTTCGCCAATAATTGGTACATTTTATAGAAAACCATCACCAGACAAATCTGTATTTGTTGAAGTTGGTGATACAGTAAGTACAGAAACCGTAGTTTGTATGGTTGAAGCAATGAAATTATTTAATGAAATTGAAGCTGAAGTATCGGGTAAAATTGTAAAAGTTTTAGTTGAAGATGGTACTCCAGTTGAGTTTGGTCAACCACTATTCTTAGTAGATCCAGCATAATGTAAAATCACAATTTTTAATTTTCGAGTTCTAAATTAATTTTGGAATTTGTTTTTTGAATATTGAAAAATTGAAGAATTTATGTTTAAAAAAATATTAATTGCCAATAGAGGTGAGATAGCATTACGTATTATTAGAACGTGTCGTGAAATTGGAATAAAAACAGTTGCTGTATACTCAACAGCTGATGAAGAAAGTTTGCATGTTCGTTTTGCAGATGAAGCTGTGTGTATTGGTCCTGCAGCAAGTAGCGAATCGTATTTAAAAATGTCAGCAATATTGGCAGCCGCAGAAATTACCAATGCAGATGCCATTCATCCAGGATATGGTTTCTTATCTGAAAACGCTAAATTTTCAAAATTATGTGAAGAACATGGTATAAAATTTATAGGTGCTTCAGCAGATATGATTAGTAAAATGGGAGATAAGGCTTCTGCAAGAGCTACAATGAAAGCCGCTGGTGTACCAACAATTCCTGGTTCAGCTGGATTGTTAGATACTTTTGAAGAAGTTGAGAAATTAGCTGATGAAATGGGGTATCCTGTAATGTTAAAAGCAACTGCAGGTGGTGGTGGAAAAGGAATGCGTGCCGTTTGGAAAAAAGAAGACTTAAAAGGTATGTGGGATTCTGCTCGTCAGGAAGCATTTGCTTGTTTTGGAAACGATGGAATGTACATGGAAAAATTGATAGAAGAACCAAGGCATATTGAAATTCAAATTGTAGGAGATTCATTTGGAAAGGCTTGTCATTTATCAGAGAGAGATTGTTCTATACAACGTCGTCATCAAAAATTAACCGAAGAAGCTCCGTCTCCATTTATGACAGCTCCTTTGAGAAAAAAAATGGGAGATGCTGCTGTAAAAGCTGCAGAGTTTATTGCATATGAAGGTGCTGGAACAGTTGAGTTTTTAGTTGATAAGAATAAAAATTTCTATTTTATGGAAATGAATACTCGAATTCAGGTAGAACACCCAATAACAGAACAAGTTATTGATTACGATTTAATTTACGAACAAATTAAGGTGGCAGCAGGGATTCCAATTACAGGGAAAAATTACAGTCCTAAATTACACTCTATAGAGTGCAGAATTAATGCAGAAGATCCGTATAAAGATTTTAGACCTTCACCAGGAAAAATTACAACATTGCATATTCCAGGGGGGCACGGTATAAGAATTGATACTCATGTATATGCTGGCTATACAATTCCTGCGAATTACGATTCTATGATAGCGAAATTAATTACAACAGCACAAACACGTGAAGTTGCAATTAGTAAAATGAGAAGAGCTTTAGATGAATTTGTTATTGAAGGTGTTAAAACTACGATTCCTTTTCACAGACAATTAATGGATAATCCAGATTATATCGCTGGAAATTATACCACTAAATTTATGGAAGATTTTGAAATGCTACCTGAAGAAGAGTAAAATTTCAGTTTAAAATAAAAATAAAGGATATGAGTTTTCATATCCTTTATTTTTTTAAATTTACTTTCAATTAAAAACCGTATGAAAGAAAAAGAGTTACATATTGATGGTATTGATAAAATTATTTTAAAAAATTTAATGAAAGATGCCCGAACACCAATATTGGGTATTGCTCGTGAAATTGGTATTTCTGGAGCTGCAATTCATCAAAGGTTACGTAAGCTAGAAGCTTCAGGTTTAATTGCAGGTTCAAAATTTGTAATTAACCCCAAGGTAATTGGTTATAGAACATTGGCGTTTGTTGGTATTTTTTTAGAAACTGCTAGTAAATATTCTGAAGCAATTAAGCGTTTGAAAGAAATTCCAGAAGTAATTGAAAGTCATTATACAACAGGAAATTGGGCGATTTTTATTAAAATTTTATGTAAAGATAATGAGCATTTAATGAAATTGTTAAATCAAGAAATTCAATCTATAAAAGGAGTTGCAAGAACTGAGACCTTTATTTCTTTAGATCAACAGATAGATAGACAAATAAAATTATAAAAGCACTATTTATAAATAGTGCTTTTTAATTTTCAATAATAACCTTATTAAGAATTATATTTTTTTATCGCTTTTATTTTTCTTGGATGTGGTTTGTCAGTTTCAACATAATGTTTAAAATCATCAGCTGTATTAGTTGCCATTTTACCCATTTTCATTTTCATCATGGGCTTCATAATTAAGCCTATTAAACCACCAACAGTTAATTCCATTTTCATTTTTAATATTGTTTTCTTTGGAGCTATTTCAGTTAACTGCCATGTATTAGTTGCGTATTTAACCATAGATGGCATCCCTTCATTTATTTGATACGACAGCAAGTGATTATCTTCAGAATATTTTATAATTTCTTCTTTTATCTTTCCCATTCCAGAAACATCGCAGCCTCTATGAGAGCAAGTAGCACCATTAATTCCTGTCCCACTTCCTTCAGAATGATTAATGGCTGATCCCCATTTGTAAGCATTTGCAAATTCGGGACCTAAAACTTGCCAAGCTTTTTTAATACTACTGTTAATTGTTATTTCTCTTTCTATGACCATAATATTTTGATTTTAAATAGTTGTATTTTTTGTAGTGGCTTTTACTTTTCTAGGGTGAGGTTGTCCTTTTTCAATGTAATATTTGAATTCTTCGATAGTATTTTTAGCTAATTTTTTCATTTTCATTTTCATCATTGGTTTCATTAACCACCCTATAAATCCACCTGTTTTCATTTCTAATTCTAGTTCAAGTTTGGTTTTGTTGTCATCAATTTTAACAAGTTTCCAATTATTAGTGGAGTATTTCACCATTTTTGGCATGCCTTCTGTTACTTTATATTTAAGTACATGTTCAGTTTCAGAATACCGTAATATTTTTTCTTGAATTTCTCCAATACCCGAAACATCACAACCTCTTTCTGAACAAATAGCACCATTTTGACCTTCTCCATGACCTTCAGAGTAATTAATGGCTGAGGCCCATTTGTAAGCGTTAGCAAATTCAGGGCCTAAAATTTGCCAGGTTTTTTCAATGCTAGCATTAATTATTAGTTCCTTATTAATAATTAAATTTGGTGTTGGAGTTTGTGCCTTTAAAACTAAGCTGGTGAGAATTGTTGCAATTACTACAACTGTAATTTTTAATCTTTTCATCGTCTAATATTTTAAATTATTGTTAATGCAAAGATGTATAAGATTGAAAAAATTTAATTTGTTGTTTGGCTCAAATTAGTATCATTTTAGCTCAATATTGTCGTTTCTATAGTTGGTTGGAGATTGATTGAAGTGATTTTTGAAGTTTCTGTTGAAAGTAGTAATTGAATCAAACCCACAATCATAAGCTACATCTGCAATTCTATTTTCTTTTATAGAAAGCATTTGAAGAGCTTTTTCTAGTTTCTTTTTTGAGATGTATTTGCGTGGACTTTCATGATAAACTTCTTGAAACTTTCTTTTAAATGTTGCTAAACTCATACCGCAAAGCGTTGCAAAATCATTGAGTGATAAATTTGAAAGTATATGTTTTTCAATAATGGTTTTAAAATGAGACTCTATAGGTTTAAATAATGAAGAAATAAAATCAATTACACTAGGGGCTTTTTCGGTTTTAGATAAGAGAATTAAAAACTCTTTAAGTTTAGTTAGTATTAAGGTTTCATCAGCTATTTCAGGATTGTCTAGCAAAAAACTGATGTTGTCTTTAAAGTTTGAAAGTAACGTGTCTATTTTAATTTTAGTAGCATCATAATTTGTGTTATAGCTGGATGTAGTTATCTTTTCTTTAAAAATTTCTTTCAGCACTGATGGATAAAAATAGGCGGCTACAAATGACGTTGTAGTTTCAGCATTATCTTTATTTAAATGCTGTTCAAAAAAATAATTTCCACACTTAGCAATCATTCCATCACCAGCTTCAAAATTAATTAGTTGTTTTGGTGTTCTCATTAAAATTTTTCCTTGATCAACAAACATAAAGCACGCTTCATCTTCTTGAAAATATTTTACAAACCTGCTAAATTCACCTATTACTATTTTTGAGAAAATTACTTTTCCCTTATACTCTAAGTTCTTTTGTTCGTATATTTTTGGATCCATGTATTTTTATATATAATGGGTTTGATATAAAACAAGTTATGATGTTACTCAAAATTACAAAAAAATGCAAATCCTTTAGATTTGCATTTTTTATAGAATTATGTCAAACCTATATTAATTTTTTGTCCAGCTTCTTCCTTTAAAAACTTCATCAAGTTGCGTGTTAAAAATATGATTAAAATAATTACTCATTGTTTTAATTCCAACGCCTGCAATTACACCTAAAATATGGTTTTGAGTATATCCTGCTTTTAAAAAGTTTTCAATATCATCTTCAGAAGGAAGCCCTCTTTTAGACGTTACAATTTTAGAAAACTGACTTAAAGCTTTTAATTTTTCATCAGGAACTTCTGTATTGTTGCGTATTGCGTTTGTAACTTCAGTAGGAACATTGGTCATATTGTCTCCAACAAAACTATGAGCAGCCATACAATATTCACAATTGTTTTCGAAAGCAATTGATAAGAATACAACTTCTTGTTCTTGTGAACTAAAGCCAGAGTTTTCTCTAAAAGAACTGTAAGCAGATACATAGCCATCTAATAGGGCAGGGTTATTTGCCATAGTAGCATACATATTTGGAACCATCCCAATTTTGCTTTGAGTTTCCTTTAATATTTCTTTTGAAATTGAATCTGCATTTTCAATAGTTATGGAATTTAAATTAAGTTTATTCATCGTTGTAAGTTTTAATAATTAGAGTACAAAGGTGAATATTAATGAAGTATAAAAATTCTCAATTTAGTTCAATAACACATCATTTTAGCTCAATTTTTTTTAATCTCTTGAACCTAAAATTCTAAATCCCCAATACAATAACATAGCTAATGAACCTAACGCAGCCACTAAATAAGTTCTTGCAGCCCATTTAAGAGCATCTTTTGCTCCGTCTTGTTCCGTATTGGTAAGCATATTGTTTGTTTTTAACCAAGCCAATGCACGGTTACTAGCATCATATTCAACAGGGAGTGTAATAAAGCTAAATAATGTAGCAAGCGCCATCATTGCTAATCCAACCATTGCTATAATAAAACCAATACCAGTATTTCCAGATAAAGCACCTAAAATAATTCCTCCAAGAACTAGCCATTGCGAAAATTTAGATGAAATGCCAACTGCAGGAACTAATTTTGATCGTAAAGTTAACCATTGATACGCTTGTGCGTGTTGAACTGCATGGCCACATTCATGCGAGGCAACTGCCGCGGCTGAAGCATTTCGGAGGTTGTAAACAGACTCGCTTAAATTAACTGTTTTATTGGTAGGGTTGTAGTGGTCTGTTAATTGTCCAGGTGTAGAAATAACTTTTACATCAAAAATACCATTATCGTGTAACATTTTTTCAGCAATTTGTTTTCCACTTAACCCATTTTGAAGTTGAACTTTAGAGTAATGTTTAAACTTACTTTTCAATCGTTTACTCACCAACCAACTTGCTAAAGATATTAACCCAACTATCACATATAAACCTATCATAAATTTCTTTTTAATTATTGTATTTTAATTTAATAAATTTACATCATAAATTATTCCAAAATTAGGTTACAGACAAAATGGCAAAAACACCACACATACTTTTAATATACACTGGAGGAACAATAGGGATGGTTAAAGATTATAAAACGGGAGCTTTACGAATTTTCAATTTTGATAAATTGTTAAAGCACATTCCAGAAATTAATCATTTAAATTGTACTATAGAAAGTGTTTCTTTTGAAAACCCAATAGATTCTTCAAATATGAACACTAAAAATTGGGTAACTATTTCTGAAATTATTGAAAAAAATTACGATAAATTTGATGGATTTGTTGTTTTACATGGTTCAGATACCATGTCTTATACTGCATCTGCAATAAGTTTTATGTTTGAAAACTTATTAAAACCAATAATTTTTACGGGTTCACAATTGCCCATTGGAGATTTAAGAACTGATGCTAAAGAAAATTTAATTACTTCAATTGAAATTGCTTCTTCTCAAGAAAATGGAAAGTCTATTATTTCAGAAGTATGTTTGTATTTTGAATACAAGTTATATAGAGCCAACAGAACCACCAAAATTAATGCAGAGCACTTTAAAGCATTTACATCACCAAATTTTCCGCCATTAGGAGAAAGTGGAGTTCATTTAAAATTTAATAAGCAGCTAATATATAAACCTACTTCAATTAAGCCATTGAGGATTAGAAAGCGATTAAATAGCAATGTAGCAATTTTAAAAATATTTCCAGGTATCACTAAAAAGGTTGTAGAAAGTGTATTAAATTGTAAAGGGTTACAGGGTGTGATTTTAGAAACCTACGGATCTGGAAATGCACCAACAGAAGAATGGTTTATTAGTTTGTTAAATGAAGCGATACAGAAAGAAATACATGTTGTAAATGTTACACAATGTATTGGTGGTAGTGTAATTATGGGGCAATATGAAACAAGTATGACACTTGAAAATATTGGTGTTATTAGTGGAAATGACATTACTACCGAATCAGCATTGGCTAAATTAATGTACTTATTAGGTGAAAATATCCCTAAAAATAAATTTAAGTCTTTATTTGAAACCCAATTGAGAGGAGAAATTAGTAATATAGAGTGATTTATATACAGCTATTTAAGATAAAATCGAATTTATTTTCAATAAAGCAATTCAATTTGGTTTGATTTTTGCTGATATTTTAAAAAATAAGCAATTCAAAAAAAATAACTTAAAGTAGATGTAAAATTTTCAGAATTCAACATTTTTTTGTTACTTGCCATTCGCAAAAGAAGTTTAGATTAAGTAAACGTAGTTTATTTTTTAAATTTTATTTGTTTTGTGAAGATTATTATATATTTAAACCGAAAAAATTAATAAATTAACTATTACACAATGAAAAGAGTATTTACTATCCTTGCAA
>CAYPNJ010000029.1:0-21184 GCA_964412305.1 uncultured Lutibacter sp.
CCAATAGGAGAGGCAACTTCCATAATATCATGGCCTTCCCATAAACCATTAGCATCTCTAAAAGTTTTAATACCACTTTCAGCACTAATACCTGCACCTGTAAGGATTACTATTTTTTTCATATCAGTAATTTATTCAAAAGTAAAATTTTATATTTGAACAAAGTTAATTTTGAATGGTAGATTATAAATTTATTGAATACTTAGAACAATTTGTTACTGAAAAAAGAAGAAAATTATTTAGTAAAGTATTAGATGAAAGAACACGTCACTTTACAGTAGCTATTGAAGATATTTACCAACCACATAATGCAAGTGCTGTTGTAAGAAGTTGTGAAATTTTCGGGATACAAGATGTACATGTAGTTCAAAATAAATATAAATTTTATGCATCAAATCAAGTAGCAAAAGGCGCTCAAAAATGGCTTGATTTTAAACTTTTTAAAGAGAAAGACACTAACAATACGTTAGCTTGTATTGATAATCTTAGAAAAAAAGGGTATAAAATTATTGCTACAACACCGCATAATGATTCGTGTGTGTTACAAGATTTTGATATTACACAAAAATCAGCTTTCTTTTTTGGAGTTGAAAAAGAAGGACTTTCTAAAGATGTGATGGATAATGCGGATGGTTATTTAAAAATTCCAATGGTTGGTTTTACAGAGAGTTTAAATATCTCTGTTGCAGCAGCAATTATTTTGCAAAACATGAATGACAGACTTAAAAAATCTGAAGTGAATTGGCAGCTTAGTGAATTAGAAAAAAGGAAGTTATATCTAAACTGGCTTCAAAAATCTATAAAAAGTATTAAAAAAATTAAAGAATATTATTATTCAGAAATTGCTATTGAAAAGTAATATGTTTAATTATAGCTGTTGAATCACAATTTATTACAGTTAACGTAATGTCTTTTAAATCTATTTCTTCTGTAATTTTGTATTCAATACAAGTATCTAATTTTATTTTGTTCCAAATATCAACATTGCCATTTTTTAAAATTTGAGAAATATCAGCAGTATCAATTTTTCTAGAATTGATAAGTGTTAAAACATCAGAAGAAAATACACGATTTTTAATACGTATATTTTTTAAAATTCGAGCATTTGGTCCATAGTCAAAAGATTTTGTTCCCTTTTTATTCCAAATAAATGCAACAAAAATAATTCCTAAAGTTAAACCACCTAAAAAATAGGGTAAACGCTGTTTAAAAGTCATTCTACAAAAATAATAAATTAATATCTCTAAAAGGTAAATTAAACCAATCTGCCACAGTTCTATTGGTTAAAATTCCGTGGTAAAAATACATTCCTTTTTGCAAACTTTTGTCTAAACGAGCAGCATTTTCAAAACCACCTTCTTCAGCAATGCTTAATAAATAGGGTGTAAATATGTTACTTATTGATACTGAAGCAGTTCTGGAATATCTTGAAGGGATATTTGGTACGCAATAATGTATTACACCGTGCTTTACAAAGGTTGGGTTTTTATGAGTTGTAATTTCGGAAGTATCAAAACAGCCTCCTCTATCAATACTAACATCAACTATTACAGCACCATCTTTCATTTGTTCAACCATTTCTTCGGTAACAATAACAGGTGAACGAGATTTACCTCTTAGTGCACCAATAGCTACATCACAACGCATGAGCGCTTTTTGTAAAGTTTTAGGTTGTATGGTTGAAGTGTAAATGGCTCTGCCTAAATTACGCTGTAAACACCTTAATTTAGTAATAGAATTATCAAATACTTTTACATTTGCACCTAAGCCAATAGCAGAACGTGCTGCAAATTCACCAACTGTACCAGCACCTAAAATAACAACTTCACTTGGTGGTACCCCACTAATGTTCCCTAATAAAAGTCCATTCCCTTCATTATCATTACTCATAATTTCTGAGGCAATTAAAATGGAAGCCGTACCTGCAATTTCACTTAAAGATTTAACAATTGAGTACACACCATGTTCGTCTCTAATATAATCAAAAGCAACTGCAGTAATTCGTTTACTTGCTAGTGCTTCAAAATATTTTTTAGTTTGAGTTTTTAATTGTAATGCTGAAAATAATATGCTTTGTGGGTTTATCAATTTAATTTCATCTAGCGAAGGTGGTTCTACTTTTAAAACTATTTTACACCCAAACGCTTCTTTTACGTCGTATGAAATTTTTGCACCAGCTTCAGAATAATCACTGTCAGAATAATTAGCACCGTTACCAGCACCAGTTTCAATTACAAAATTATGACCTTGAGCAGTTAATGCACCTACAGCATCTGGAGTTAGGCAAACACGTTTTTCTTGATAGTGAGTTTCTTTTGGAATTCCAATAACAAGTTCGCTTCTTTGTTTTTCTATTTCTAAAGTTTCCTCTTGCGGAAGTAATTCGTGTTTGCTAAATGGTGAAGTAGCTTTTTTACTCATTGTTTTTAAGTTCTATGGTTCGCTGTTGATTTTTATTAGTGGTAATTGTAATGCTTACGGAGTTTAAAGGTAGTAAATTTTCAACTTTATTTGGCCACTCTACGAAGCACCAGTTATTACTATAAAAATATTCTTCAATTCCCATGTCCATTGCTTCTTCTTCATTATCAATTCTATAGAAGTCAAAGTGAAATACTTTGTGATTGTTATTAGTACGGTATTCATTCACTAAAGAAAAAGTAGGTGAGCTAACATTGTCTAAAACACCTAATTGTTTAACAAGCTCTTTAATTAGTGTTGTTTTACCAACACCCATTTCCCCATAAAATAAAAGTACCTTATGTTTAGTAGCCAAGAGTAGTTCTTTAGCAATTTCAGGCAATTGTTGTAGCGAGTAATTTTTAATCATACACTAAAAGTTTATCTAGGTACAAATATAGCACATGGAATTATCATTTCCTCTAAAGAAATACCACCATGTTGATAGGTGTTTTTATAATATTTTACAAAATGATTGAAATTATTAGGGTACGCAAAAAAGAAATCTTCTTTTGCAAAAATGAATGAGCTATTTATTGAAATTGATGGTAGCCCAATTTCTTTTGGGTTTTTAACGGCAAACACATCCTTATCTTCATAAGAAAGACTTCTACCTGTTTTATAACGTAAATTTGAACTAATATTTTTATCACCTATTACTTTTGAAGGAACCTTCGCATTAATTGTTCCGTGATCTGTAGTAATAATTAATTTAAGTCCTAAATTTTGAGCTTTTTGAATCATTTCAAGTAGAGGAGAATTCATAAACCAACTATTAGATAAAGATCTGTATGCCTTGTCATCACTTGCAAGTTCTTTAATAACTTCCATTTCTGTTTTGGCATGTGAAAGCATATCAACAAAATTATAAACGACAACAGTTAAGTCATTTTCTTTCACTGAATTAAAATTATCAGCTAATTGTTTACCAGCTTTAAGATTGGTAATTTTGTAATAACTCATTTTTATATCTAACCTTAGCCTTTTTAGTTGCTCTTGTAAAAATTCTTCTTCATAGAGGTTCTTACCACCTTCCTCTGTATCATTTCTCCAATAATTCGGGTGTTTTCGTTCCATTTCTAGAGGCATTAAACCTGAAAAAATTGAATTTCGTGCATATTGTGTAGCTGTAGGTAAAATACTAAAATATGGAATTTCTTCTTCTTTTTTATAGTATTTAGTAATGGTTTGCTCTAAAATATTGAATTGATCGTATCGTAAATTATCAATAACAACAAGTAATGTTCCTTTAGATTTGTTAATTTCAGGAAGTATTACTTTTTTGAATAAATTATTAGATAAAATTGGTGCATCATCAGTATCAAGTATCCAGTCTGTATAATTTTTCTTTATAAATTTAAAAAAGAGGGAGTTTGCTTCTTGTTTTTGGCTTTCTAATATCTCAATCATACCAGAATCGTTTATATTCTCTAATTCCAATTCCCAATAAACTAGTTTTTTATAAATATCTACCCATTCTTCGTATGAATTTACCATGGCTAAGTCCATAGCAATTTTTCTAAATTCTTGCTGATAGTTTGAAGTCGTTTTTTCTGAAACCAATCGAGAATGATCTAAATTCTTTTTTAAACTCAGTAATATTTGATGTGGATTTACAGGTTTTATTAAATAATCTGCAATTTTATTACCAATGGCATCTTCCATAATGTATTCTTCTTCGCTCTTGGTAATCATTACAATAGGTAAGTTAGCACGTTTGCTTTTTATTTCGATTAGCGTTTCTAAACCACTTAATCCAGGCATATTCTCGTCTAAAAAAATGATATCATAATTGTTTTCATTACACATATCAATTGCATCGGCACCATTATTACAAGTTGAAACGGTATATCCCTTTTTTTCTAAAAAAAGAATGTGTGGTTTTAAAATATCTATTTCATCATCA
This sequence comes from uncultured Lutibacter sp., assembly GCA_964412305.1. Taxonomy (GTDB): domain Bacteria; phylum Bacteroidota; class Bacteroidia; order Flavobacteriales; family Flavobacteriaceae; genus Lutibacter. The sequence goes on from CAYPNJ010000029.1 coordinate 4,367, forward strand.
ACCCATAAAATGTTTATATCACTCATATTGTTATCTTTGTAAAAACTATTTATAAAATAATTGTTTTGACCGAAAAAAAAACGAACAAACTTAAAATATTAAACGATCCAATCTACGGTTTTATTACTATTCCAAACACTTTAATTTGCGATTTAATAGATCATCCTTATTTTCAGCGTTTAAGACGTATTTCACAAATGGGTTTATCTCATTTAGTGTATCCCGGAGCTCATCATACGAGATTTCATCATGCTCTTGGGAGTATGCACTTAATGCAAAAAGCAATCAGAAATTTAAAATTAAAAGGAATTGAAATTTCTGAAGATGAAGCAAATGCACTTTGTATTGCCATTCTTTTACATGATATTGGTCACGGTGCTTTTTCACATGCGCTTGAACAAAGTATTGTTACAGGAATACATCACGAAGCAATTTCATTAAAGTTTATGGAAGCTTTAAATGATGAGTTTAATGGGCAATTAACTTTAGCTATTACAATATTTACAGAAAAATACCATCGCAAGTTTTTACACCAATTAATATCCAGTCAGTTAGATATGGATAGATTAGACTATTTAAACAGAGATAGTTTTTACACAGGTGTTGCTGAAGGAAATATTAGTTCGGAGCGGTTAATAGCCATGTTAAATGTAAAAGATGATAATTTAGTAATTGAAGAAAAGGGAATTTATTCAGTAGAAAAATTTATTGTTGCACGGCGGTTAATGTATTGGCAGGTATATTTACATAAAACAGGATTGGTAGCTGAAAAGTTGTTAGGTAAAATTTTAAAAAGAGCTAAAGAGTTGTCGTTATCAGGTATAGAATTACCTGCAAGTAAAGCTTTTATTTATTTTTTAAATCATCAAATAAGTGAAGATAATTTCACATTAGAAACGCTTAAAACATTTGCACGATTAGATGATTATGATGTATTTTCTGCAATAAAAGAATGGATTTCACACGATGATAAAGTAATTTCAAAATTAGCAGAAAGTTTAATTAATAGAAAATTACCTAAAATTATTCTTCAAAAAGAACCACTTACAACAACTCAAATAAATGAAATAAAACTAGAAGTTAAAAATGAATTTGGGCTAAGCGATTCAGAGTTAGACTATTTTGTATATCACGGTAAAATACAAAACCAAGCATATGATGTAACTAAAAATAACATTCAAATTTTATATAAAAATGGTGATATTAAAGATGTTACAGAAGCCTCAGATCATTTAAATTTACAGGCATTGTCAAATACAGTTTACAAGTATTATATATGCTATCCAAAGAAATAGGTAGTGTTCAATTTTTTATTTATTTTTGCAATTCATGAAATTTACAGCAAGCCAAATAGCAGAAATTTTAGAAGGGGAGATTGACGGGAATGAAAATGCCGAAGTATACAAGCTTTCAAAAATAGAAGAAGGAGAGATTGGATCGTTAACATTCCTTTCAAATCCAAAGTATACACAATATATTTACTCTACAAAAGCTTCAATTACTATTGTAAATAGAAGTTTTATTCCAGAAAGTAAAATTGATACAACCTTAATAAAAGTAGAAAATGCTTATAAAGCATTTTCTAAATTATTGGAATTTTATGATGAAGTGAAATCTAATAAATCAGGAATTGAAACTCCTTCACACATTAGTGAAACTGCAATGCTTGGTGAAAATATTTATTTGGGAGCCTTTGCATACATCGGAAATAACACAAAAATAGGTAATAATGTAAAAATTTACCCAAATGTTTATATTGGAGATAATACTACAATTGGAGATAATACAACTTTATTTGCGGGTGCTAAAATTTATTCAGAAACCATAATTGGTGAAAATTGTACGATTCATTCTGGAGCAATAATAGGTTCTGATGGATTTGGTTTTGCTCCTGGAAAAGATGGCGTTTTTACTACGATACCACAAATAGGGAATGTTATTATTGAAGATAACGTAGATATTGGAGCAGCAACAACAATAGATAGAGCAACATTAGGTTCTACAATTATTAGAAAAGGGGTAAAGTTGGATAATCAAATTCAAGTAGCACATAATGTTACTATTGGAAAAAATACAGTAATTGCTGCACAAACAGGTGTTGCTGGCTCTGTGAAAATTGGAGAAAATTGTATGATTGGTGGTCAAGTAGGTATAGCAGGCCATATTACTATTGGAAATAATGTTCGCATACAAGCTCAATCAGGAGTCGGAAAAAAAATTAAAGATAATGAAGTACTCCAAGGTTCACCAGCGATGAACTATTCAGATTATTTTAAATCGTATGTTTATTTTAAGAAATTACCAGAATTAGTAGTTGAAATTAATTCATTACAAAAAGAAATTAAGGCTTTAAAAGAAAAATAAATGACTGTTAAACAAAAAACAATTAAGAATGAAGTAACCCTTTCGGGAGTAGGTTTACATACAGGAAATAAAGTTACTATGACTTTTAAACCTGCACCTGTAAATTATGGTTATACTTTTGTTAGAATTGATTTAGAAGGGGAGCCAGTAATTGAAGCAAGTGCAGAATATGTAGTTACAACACAAAGAGGAACCAACCTTGAAAAAAGAGGTGTTTATATAAACACATCTGAGCATGTGTTAGCAGCTGTTGTTGCTTTGGGAATTGACAATATATGCATTGAAATGGATGCTGCTGAACCTCCAATTATGGATGGTTCATCAAAGTATTTTGTGGAGGCTCTTGAGGAAGCAGAAATTATAGAGCAAGAAGCAGTGCGTGAAGAATATATTGTAAAAGATATTATTTCGTACAAAGATGAAAAAACAGGAAGTGAAATTATATTAATGCCTTCTGATGAATATGAAATAACTTCAATGGTAGATTTTGGTACAAAAGTATTAGGTACACAAAATGCTACACTTACTTCTCTTACAAATTTCAAGCATGAGATTGCCGATGCTAGAACATTTAGTTTCTTACACGAATTAGAAATGTTATTGGATAATAATTTAATTCAAGGAGGAGATTTAAATAATGCCATAATCTATGTAGATAAAGAGATTTCGGAACAAACAATGACGAAACTTAAAAAAGCTTTCAATAAAAAAGATTTAACTGTTAAACCAAACGGAATATTAGATAATTTAAATTTGCGTTGGGCTAATGAAGCTGCTCGTCATAAATTATTAGATGTAATTGGGGATTTGGCATTGGTTGGTACAAGAATTAGAGGGAAAGTTATTGCAAATAAACCTGGACATTTAGTAAATACTGTTTTTGCCAAAAAATTGCAAAAAATAATAAAACAAGAAAAAAGAAATAACGTTCCAGTATACGATTTAAATCAGCCACCTTTAATGGATATTCATAAAATAATGAATATTTTGCCGCACAGGCCTCCATTTTTATTGATAGATAGGATTTTAGAATTATCTGACAAGCATGTGGTAGGTATGAAAAATGTGACAATGAATGAACCATTCTTTATGGGTCATTTTCCAGATGCACCAGTAATGCCAGGCGTTTTACAAGTTGAAGCAATGGCTCAATGTGGTGGTGTTTTAGTATTAAGTTCTGTCCCAGATCCAGAAAATTACTTAACTTATTTTATGAAAATGGATAAAGTTAAGTTTAAACAAAAAGTATTACCTGGTGATACTTTAATATTTAGAGCAGAATTAATAACGCCAATTAGAAGAGGAATTTGTCATATGCAAGCCTATGGGTACGCAAATGGTAAATTAGTAGTTGAAGCCGAATTAATGGCTCAAATAGCAAAAAAACCAAAAGAAAAATGAATCAACCATTAGCATATATACACCCCGGTGCAAAAATTGCAACCAACGTAGTAGTAGAGCCATTTACAACAATACATAATGATGTAATTATTGGTTCAGGAACTTGGATAGGTTCTAATGTTACCATTATGGAAGGCGCTAGAATTGGAGAAAATTGTAGAATTTTTCCCGGAGCCGTAATTTCGGCAATTCCTCAAGATTTAAAGTTTGATGGTGAAGATTCATTAGCAATCATAGGAGATAATACAACAATTAGAGAATGTGTAACAGTGAATAGAGGTACAAAAGCTCTAGGAAAAACAGAAATTGGTGATAATTGCTTAATAATGGCAACATCTCACGTAGCGCACGATTGTATTATAGGTAATAACTGTATTTTGGCTAACGGATCAATTATTGCGGGTCATGTTACAATTGGTAACTTTGCAATTTTAAGTGGTTTAGTAGCCGTTCATCAATTCATTCATATTGGTGATCACGCATTGGTATCAGGAGGCTCTCTCGTAAGAAAAGATGTTCCGCCATTTTCAAAAGCAGGTAAAGAACCATTATCTTTTATAGGTATTAATTCTATTGGATTAAGACGCAGAGGGTTTGAAACCTCTAAAATTAGAGAAATTCAAAATATTTTTAGAATTTTATATCAAAAAAATTACAATACCACACAAGCTTTAGAGAAAATTGAAGAAGAAATGGAAGCAACTAGAGAAAGAGATCAAATAATTTTGTTTATCAAAAATTCTCAGAGAGGAATTATGAAAGGCTATACAGGAAGTTAATAATAACAAATAAATTTTAGAGTTTATAAAACACTTTAAAATTAAATTAATAATAAAGCAAATGGCAACAACATCAGATATTAGAAATGGGTTATGTATTAAATATAACAATGATATTTTTAAAGTAATAGAATTTTTACATGTAAAACCAGGCAAAGGGCCTGCTTTTGTTAGAACAAAATTAAAAAGTTTATCATCTGGTAAAGTATTAGATAATACATTCCCAGCTGGAAGAAAGATAGAAGATATTAGAATTGAAACTCGAAAATATCAATTTTTATACCCAGAAGGTGATACGTTTCACTTTATGAATACAGATGATTACAATCAAATTACTTTAGAAAAGGAAACGCTAGATTCACCAGATCTTCTAAAAGAGGGTGAAATAGTTACTGTTATTTTTAATACGGAAGATGATATGCCAATATCTGTAGATATGCCAGCAAGTGTTATTTTAGAAATTACACATACCGAACCAGGTGTTAAAGGTAACACAGCTACAAATGCTACAAAACCTGCTACCGTTGAAACAGGAGCAAGTGTAAACGTACCTTTATTTATTAATGAAGGAGATAAAATTAAAGTTGACACATCAAAAGGTGCATATTTAGAACGCGTAAAAGCATAATAAACATGAAATTTCCTCGTATACATAGTTTAGAAGAAATTGCGAAGTTAATAGGAGCTACTTATGTTGGGCCATCCGATTATCCAATAACCGGTAGTAATGAAATTCATGTAGTTGAAGAAGGAGATATTGTATTTGTAGATCATCCTAAATATTACGATAAAGCTTTAGAATCAAAAGCTTCAGTAATATTAATTAACAAGAAAGTAAAATGTCCAAAGGGTAAAGCATTGTTAATTTCTAAAGATCCCTTTACAGATTTTAATACGTTAACAAACCATTTTAAACCTTTTGAAGTTTCAAACGCTTCAATTTCAAAAAGTGCACTAATTGGTAAAAATACCATTATACAGCCCAATGTATTTATTGGAAATCATGTAACAATAGGCGACAATTGTGTAATTCACCCAAATGTTGCTATTTATGATAACTGCCAAATTGGAAATAATGTTATTATCCATGCAGGAAGTATATTAGGAGCTGATGCTTTTTATTATAAAAAACGTAAAGAAGGGTTTGATAAATTAATGTCTGGTGGAAGTATTATTATAGAAGATAATGTTGATATCGGTGCGCTTTGCACAATTGACAAAGGTGTTTCGGGAAATACAACTATTAAAAAAGGAACAAAACTAGATAATCAAGTTCAGATTGGTCATGATACTATTATAGGTGAAAAATGCTTAATTGCTTCACAAACAGGAATTGCAGGTTGTGTTATTGTTGAAGATGAAGTAACCATGTGGGGACAGGTGGGAACTAACAGCGGAATTACTATAGGTAAAGGTGCGGTAATATTGGGGCAGTCAGGAGTGACAAAATCTGTTGCCGGTGGTAAAACTTACTTTGGAACCCCAATTGATGAATCTAGAAGAAAGCTAAAAGAAATGGCTCAAGTAAGGCAATTAATAAAAAATCAAAAAAAGTAACTTTTATTTCATTCAAAACTCAGAAAAAAATTACTTTTGTATACGTAAAACACAATAATTTAAAATAGACTTCAATGAGCGTTTTAGTAAATAAAAATTCAAACATAATTGTACAAGGATTTACCGGTGGAGAAGGTACATTTCATGCAACTCAAATGATTGAGTATGGCACAAATGTAGTAGGTGGTGTAACACCTGGTAAAGGTGGTCAAACACATTTAGATAAGCCAGTTTTTAACACGGTACAAGATGCTGTAGATAAAGTAGCTGCTGATACTTCAATAATTTTTGTGCCACCAGCATTTGCTGCTGATGCAATTATGGAAGCTGCTGCTGCAGGAATTAAAGTAATAATATGTATTACAGAAGGAATTCCCGTAGCTGATATGGTAAAAGTAAAAGCTTATATAGATAATAAAGAATGCAGGTTAATTGGTCCAAATTGCCCAGGAGTAATTACTGCAGGTGAAGCAAAAGTTGGTATTATGCCAGGGTTTATATTTAAAAAAGGTAGAGTAGGTGTTGTTTCTAAATCAGGAACATTAACTTATGAAGCTGCTGATCAAGTAGTAAAAAGAGGTTACGGTATTACTACAGCTATTGGTATTGGTGGTGACCCAATTATTGGAACTACAACTAAAGAAGCTGTTGAGTTATTAATGAACGATGATGAAACTGATTTAATTGTAATGATTGGTGAAATTGGTGGTCAATTAGAAGCTGAAGCTGCACGTTGGGTAAAAGCAACAGGTAACAAAAAACCAGTAGTTGGTTTTATTGCCGGTCAAACCGCTCCTAAAGGAAGAACAATGGGTCACGCAGGTGCAATTGTTGGAGGTGCTGATGATACTGCACAGGCAAAAATGGCAATTTTAAAAGAAAATGGTATTCACGTTGTTGAATCTCCAGCTAAAATTGGTGAAAAAGTTGCTGAAATTTTAGGGTAATAGAATATAGAATAATATGTAAAAAGCTTCCTTTATGGAAGCTTTTTTTATACAAATGTGTATATTTGATTTATTGAAAATAAAAAACCAAAGTAAAGATTAAAATATGAAACTTTTAGAAAATAAAACAGCCTTAATTACTGGAGCTACGAGAGGAATAGGAAAAGGCATTGCACTAACATTTGCAAAGCAAGGTGCTAATGTAGCCTTTACATACAGCTCATCTGTTGAAGCTGCAAATGCATTGGAAAAAGAACTTGAATCATTTGGTGTAAAAGTAAAAGGTTATCAATCTAACGCTGCAAACTTTGATGCTGCTCAAGAATTAGCTGCTGATGTTTTAAAAGAATTTGGAACTATTGATGTGCTAATTAACAATGCAGGAATTACAAAAGATAATTTGTTAATGCGTATTTCTGAAGAAGATTTCGACAAAGTAATTGAAGTAAACTTAAAATCGGTTTTTAATTTAACAAAAGCTGTAATTAGACCTATGATGAAACAACGTGCAGGGTCTATTATTAATATGAGTTCTGTAGTTGGTTTAAAAGGGAACGCCGGTCAAACTAATTATGCAGCATCTAAAGCAGGTATTATTGGTTTTTCTAAATCTGTAGCTTTAGAACTAGGTTCAAGAAATATTAGAAGCAATGTAATTGCTCCTGGTTTTATTGAAACCGAAATGACTGAAAGTTTACCTGAAGAAAAAGTGAAAGAGTGGAGAAATGCAATTCCATTAAAACGAGGTGGAACACCAGAGGATGTTGCGAATGCATGTGTATTTTTAGCATCAGATATGAGTTCGTACATTACTGGTCAAACATTAAGTGTTGATGGAGGGATGTTAACATAAAAATTATAGAAATTGGAAACCGCCACATTATTATTAATAATATTAGCAGTTTTTACAGCTTTAATTATAGTTGTATTTCAATATTTATTTAAAAAAACGAATAAGAGCCAATTAAATTATTGGCTCTCTTTTTTTCGCTTTATAACTTTATTTTTAATATTAATTTTATTGATAAATCCTTCAATTGAAAGAAAGAATATTGAAGTTATTAAGCCAATATTAGCTGTTGCAGTAGATAACTCCACTTCAATTAAATACAATTCTCAAAATGGTACTGTTAAGAACCTTGTTGAACTGTTTAAAAATAACGAGCGTATAAATAATAAGTTCAATATAAATTATTACGAATTTGGTGCTAATTTAGTTAGATTAGATTCTTTAAAGTTTAACGAAAATCAAACCAATTTATCACTTCCTTTCAAAGAATTTTCAAAATTATATAAAGAAAAAATATGCCTAGTAGTACTTTTAACTGACGGAAATCAAACAATAGGAACTAGTGTAGAATTTTCTAATTATAAAAGCCCTGTTTTCCCATATATTGTTGGTGATACAGCAGTTGTTGAAGATATTTACATTCAGCAATTAAATGTGAATAAATTTACCAGCTTGAATAATAAGTTTCCTGTTGAATTATTTATAAATTATACAGGAAATGCTACGGTTTTAAAAAAACTAAGTATTTATTATAAAGGAAAGAAAGTATATACAAAGCGATTTCAGTTTTCAAAAAATGAAGCTGTTCAAACGGCTTCTTTTTTTTTAACGGCAGAAACTACAGGAAGGCAATATTATAATGCTGCTATTGAAACGTTAGAGAATGAACGAAATACCCAAAATAATATTAAAAATTTTAGTATTCGGGTAATTGAAGAAGAATCAAAAATTTTACTGCTCACATCGGTGATGCATCCAGATTTGGGAATGTTAAAGAAATCTATTGAGAGTAATAAACAGCGTTCGGTTACAATTTCTAAAATTAAGAATTTTAAAGGTGAAATATCTGAATATCAGTTGATTATTTTAAATCAGCCAACTGAAGAATTTGAATCTGTATTTAAAGATATAAATACAACGAAAAGAAATTATTTCATTATTTCTGGGCTTTCTACAGATTGGAATTTTTTGAATAAAATTCAATCTAATTTCACTAAAAATGTAATTAATCAATCAGAAAATTATAGACCAGTATTTAATAAGAATTATGCAAGTTTTTTGAGTGATGCTATTGCTTTTTCTAACTTTGCACCTTTAGAAGATCGTTTCGGAAATGTATCATTTTCAATACCATATAATTCGTTATTATTTCAAAAAATAGGAACCATTAAAACAGACAAACCGTTACTTGCAACTTTTGAGGAGAACACTCAAAGAGGAGCTGTTTTATTAGGAGAAAATAGTTGGCGCTGGAGAATAAATAGCTTTACAGAGACAAAAACTTTTGAATATTTTGATAATTTTATCGCTAATTTAATTCAATATTTAACATCTAGTATTAATAACAAACGTTTAAATGTTGCTGTTAAACCAATTTTCTATGCGAATGAAACTGTTCGTTTTTCAGCAAGTTATCTAGATAAGAATTTCAATTTTGATGCAAGAGCAAAGCTTTGGTTAACAGTAACAAACAAAGAAAAGCAAGTTTTAAAGAAAATCCCATTTGCGGTAGTAGAGAGCAAATTTATTGTTGAATTAGGGACTCTTAATTCTGGGGAATATAATTTTATTGTTACAGTAGAAAATCAAGATGTAGCTACTACAGGTAAATTTAAAGTTCTAGCTTTTGAAGTTGAACAACAATTTACAAATTCAAATGATGAAGCTTTAAAAAGACTTTCTGAAAAAACCAATGGAAAAGTTTATTATTCAAATCAAGAAGAGAACCTTATTGGAGATTTATTGTTAGATACCCGTTTCAAGAGTATTCAAAAAATAAATATTATTAAAACACCATTGATTAATTGGAAATGGATTTTAGCCCTTATACTTTTTACTTTAAGTGTTGAATGGTTTGTTCGAAAGTACTTCGGTAAAATTTAATTTAAAGTGTAAAACGACACTTTTATAAAGATTAACTATATCAAAATCAAAAATTGTTATTAACATCTTATTTTTAATTCAGAAAAAAACTACATATTTACAATGTACAACTAGGAAAATACCCGATGTTATTTTTATGAATAAAACAACAGCTATAATAGTGTCATTTATTATTTTATTTCAAAGCGTTAGCATTGAAGTAGCTGATTTTGGTAAAGTACCTACCCTAATTGAGCATTTTACATGTCATATAGAAACAGGTGATACTTTTGCTGATTTTATTTCAATGCACTACGGAAGTCAATTAAATACTCATAATAACGAACATAATGAGCATAGAGAATTACCTTTTAAACATGAACATTTAGAAGTTCATGTTCAGTTAGATTATATTTTTTACGATTACCATAATACTACAAATTTTGAAGGTAAACGCTTTGTAAATAAAAATTTCTCATACAAAGAACCTTCTTCAGATTTATACATTAACAACCTATTTCAACCACCACAAAAATTACATAGTTCAATTATATAATTAATAAATTTGAAGATTAACATGTTAATCTTCAATAATATACATTATTAACTAATTAAATTATGTTACAAAAAATTATTAAGCTAAGTATTAATAATAAACTTATTATTTTACTTTTAACAGCTGCTATATTTGGTTTTGGTTTGTTTTCATTAACTCAAATACCAATTGGCGCAGTACCAGATATTACCAATAATCAAGTACAGGTAATTACAACTTCAAGAAATTTATCTACACAAGATGTTGAACAATTTATAACCTACCCTGTAGAATTAGAAATGGCAAACTTACCAGGTGTAGAAGAAATTAGATCAATTTCAAAGTTTGGATTATCAGTAGTTACCATTGTTTTTAACGATGAAATGGGTACGTATTTACCAAGACAATTAATTGCTGAGAAAATAAAAACTGCAGCCGAAAAAATCCCTGAAGGATTTGGCACACCAGAAATGGGACCTATTACAACAGGTTTGGGTGAAATTTATCAATATATTTTAGACACAAAACCGGGTTTTAAAGACAAGTATTCTACAATGGAGTTACGAACTATTCAAGACTGGGTGGTTAAACGCCAATTATCAGGAATCCCGGGAGTTGTTGAAGTAAATACTTGGGGTGGTTTTTTAAAGCAATATGAAGTTGCATTAAATCCTGAAAAACTAAAATCAATGGATATTAAGGCTTCTCAAATTATAACTGCTTTAGAAAAAAACAACAGCGTTGCAGGAGGTGGCTACATTGAGAAAACAGGTAAAAGTTATTTTGTTCGAGGAGAAGGAATGATTAAATCTTTAAGTGATATTGAAAATATTGTAGTTAAAAGTATTGAAGGCATTCCAATTTTAATAAAGGATATTGCTAAAGTAAATTTTGGATTTGCCAATAGGTTTGGTGCAATTACAGGGAATGGAGAAGGAGAAAAGGTACTTGGGCAAGTAATGATGTTAAAAGATGGAGATTCAAATAAAGTGATTAAAGCTGTTAAACAACGTGTAGCTGAAATTCAAAAAACATTGCCAGAAGGTGTCTTTATTAATGGTTTTTTAGAACGAAGCGAATTAATTGGAAAAACAACATTTACAATTGCTGAGAATTTAATATTAGGGGTATTAATTGTAATTTTTGTGGTAATTCTATTATTAGGAAGTTTTAGATCAGGTTTGGTTGTTGCTTCTGTAATACCGCTTTCTCTCCTTTTTACATTATCATTAATGTACATATTTGGTGTTGATGCTAATTTAATGAGTTTAGGAGCTATAGATTTTGGTATTATTATAGATGGAGCTGTTATTATTGTTGAATTTATTGCATTTAAAATTACAAGTAATAGTACTGAATTAAATAAATTATCCAAAAGAGAAAGGCAAGATAGCATTGATGAAATTACGTATAAAAGTAGTTCGAAAATGATGACCTCAGCGGTATTTGGACAATTAATAATTTTAATTGTATTTATTCCAATTCTATCATTAAGTGGTGTTGAAGGAAAAATGTTTAAACCAATGGCATTGGCTTTTAGTTTTGCATTAATAGGGGCGATGCTTTTATGTTTTACGTATGTTCCGGTGATTGCATCTATCTTTTTAAAACCCGAAAAAGTAACAAAAAACAATGTTTCAAGGCGTTTAATGAACTTTTTTTATAGTTTATACGAACCAACAATTATATGGGCTTTAAATCATAAAAAAGCAGTGATTTCGGCTTCAATAGCTTTATTAATAGGTACAGGCATACTATTTAGTAGAATGGGAGGTGAATTTATACCAACTTTAGATGAAGGTGATTTTGTAATACAACCAGTTTTACAAACAGGGACATCATTAACAAGAACAGCTGAGATTACAACACAAATAGAGCAAATTTTATTAGAAAATTTTCCAGAAGTAAATCAGGTTGTTTCACGTATAGGTGCTGCGGAAGTTCCTACAGATCCAATGTCTATGGAGGAAAGTGATGTAATTATAAAATTAAAGCCAAAAGGAGAATGGGTTTCTGCCGATTCAAAAGATGAATTAGCAGATAAGTTTAAAGAAAAACTCTCAATTATACCAGGCATAGATTTTGAATTCACACAACCTATAGAAATGCGATTTAACGAGCTAATAACAGGTGTTAGAGCAGATGTCGCTATTAAAATATTTGGTGAAGATTTAACTATTTTGGCTGAAAAAGCGGATGAAATAAAAAGGAAAATAGCTAATGTTGAAGGTGCCGCTGATATTATTGTTGAAAAAATTGATGGTTTGCCTCAAATGACAGTTGTTTACAATAGAAAAAAAGTTGCGCGGTATGGCTTAAATATTCACGATTTAAATCAAGTAGTTTCTATGGCTTTTGCAGGGCAAACAATTGGAAACGTCTTTGAAGGAGAAAGAAGGTTTGATTTGGTTGTTCGGTTACAGTCTAAATTTAGAAAAAACATTGAAAATCTTAAAAATTTATATGTTGACACGCCATCTGGAAATAAAATTCCACTGCATGAATTGGCAAGTATTGAACATACTAAAGGACCAGCAAAAATATCAAGAGATGATACTAAAAGACGTATTGTAATTGGTGTAAATGTTAGAAATAGAGATATGGAATCTGTTGTAAAAGATGTACAACAAATTATAGAATCGCAAGTGAAATTACCTGTTGGTTATACTGTCTCTTACGGCGGACAATTTGAGAATTTAAATAGTGCTAAAGAGCGTTTAATGGTTGCAGTTCCAATTGCGTTATTTTTAATTTTTATTCTTTTACACTTTGCATTTAAATCTATCAAAGAAGCATTAATGGTATTTTCTGCAATTCCATTATCTGCAGTTGGTGGAGTCTTGCTTTTATGGATGCGAGATTTACCTTTTAGTATTTCTGCAGGGGTAGGATTTATTGCATTATTTGGTATTGCAGTATTAAATGGTATTGTACTTATTGAACATTTGAAAGAACTAAAAGCAGATGGGATGGATAATGTGTATGAACGAATTTTATTAGGTACTAAAGAACGTCTAAGACCTGTAATTTTAACTGCCGCTGCTGCAGCTTTAGGCTTTTTGCCAATGGCAATTTCAACCAATGCAGGTGCAGAAGTTCAAAGACCTTTAGCAACAGTAGTTATTGGAGGGTTGGTAACTGCTACAATTTTAACACTTGTTGTTTTACCTGTATTATATGCCATTTTTGACACTAAAGAATTTAAAATAAAAAGAAAAAAGAAATTTAATCCTATGCTAACGTTGTTATTAATTTTAGCACCAATAATTGGATTTTCTCAAGAGAGCAACATTACTATTGAAGAAGCAATATCTATTGGAGTTAAAAATAACAAGCAGCTGAATATCAATAAATTGAAAGTTGTTAAAAGTGAGAAGTTAATAAATGCATCTTTTGAAATTGATAAAACAAAACTATACTTTATCAATGATAAAACTAATTTGGGTATTGATGGTAAGCCACTTGAAACATATGGAATAGATCAAACAATTGAGTTCCCTACGGTGTATTTTGCAAAAAATAAAGTTGCCAAAATTAATTCAAATTTGGAAGGGTTAAATTACGAATTAGCAAAAAATCAATTGATTAAAGAAATATCGAAAGTGTACTACACTATTGTGTTTTTAAATAAAAAAGAGCAACATTTAATCGTGATTGATAGCTTGTATAATTATTTTTCAAGAGCAGCTAAACGTAAATTTGAAGTGGGTGAATCTAACTACCTAGAAATGATCACTTCACAATCTAAACATAAGCAATTTAAAGTCCAATTATCCCAACTTCAAAATTCCAAAAAAATGGTAAATGAAGCGCTAAATTTATTGCTTCAAGCAGAAAATAAAGTAAAAGTTATTGATAATGATTTATCTAAAATTAGTGTGAGAGAATTGGATTTAAAAGGTCATTTGTTGAATAAATACTATAAAGAAAATAAACTGTTTTACAAGGCTAAAAGAGGAGTAGAAACTCAACAATTATTACCAGATTTACAATTCAACTATTTTAATAGTAAGGATGTTGTTTCCAATACATCTGTGAGCAGTTATCAGGCAGGCATATCAATTCCATTGTTTTTTCTTGGAAAGTCTTCAAAAATTTCTGCAGCCAAAATAGATCAGGATATTGCAAATGAATTGCAAATTGTGACAGAATTAAATTTAAATACTAAATACATCAATTTATTAAATGAACTTAAGCAAAGTGAATTAGAGCTTAACTATTATGCAAATAATGGAAAAAAAATGGCTTCAGAAATATTTAAAACAGCAACTCTAAGCTATAAAAATGGAGAAATAGATTTTTTCCAATACATACAAAGCCTTGAGATGGCTAACGTAATTGAAATTAATTATTTGACAAATTTAAATGCATACAATCAAACTGCATTAGAAATTAATTATTTAAACTTATAAAAATGAAATCAATATTATTTAAAACACTTATAATTTTTAGTTTTATTATAATTGCATCAGCTTGTAATTCATCAAAAACTTCAGAAAATGAAATAGCACCTAAAGTTGTTGATGCTGCTGTAATTATAATTACTAAAGCACAATTTGAGAATTCAAAAATGATTTTAGGAACAATATCTCAACAAACTTTTATAGAGGGAATTAAAACAAATGGATATATTGATGTGCCTCCAGCTAATAGAGCTAAGGTTACAGCAATTATGGGCGGTTACATAAAAAATGCTCCTTTATTAATAGGAGATAGGGTTAAAAAAGGACAATTACTACTCACTTTAGAAAACCCTGAATTTATTGAACTTCAGCAAAACTTTTTAGAAATACATGAACAACTTGTATATTTAAAATCGGAGTACGATCGTCAAAAATTACTATTTGATGAGAATATAACCTCCCAAAAAAGTTTTTTAAAGGCAGAAAGTAATTTTAAAACGGCATTGGCTTCCTACAAAGGTTTAGAGCAACAATTAAAATTAATAAATATAAACCCTGAAAATGTAAAAAAGGGTGAAATTACTTCAGTAATAGCTATTTACTCACCAATAAGTGGGAATGTTATAAATGTATTTACAAGTTTAGGTGAATTTAAAAACTCTTCAGAAACATTGTTGGAAATAATTAATAACGATCACAAGCATCTTGAGTTAGTTGTGTTTGAAAAGGATATTTTAGAGGTGAAAGAAGGACAATTAATTCATTTTAGTATTCCGGAATCATCACCTAAAATTTTTAATGCAAATGTACATTTAGTTGGTAAATCTATTGATAAAAATAGAACGGTAAAAGTGCATGGACACTTAGATAATGAAGATGAACCTTTTTTAGTTGGGATGTTTGTAGATGCAGAAATTATTACAGCTTCTACTACTAAAAATGCGTTGCCTGTTAGTTCAATAATTGAAGAAAATAACAACTATTTTGTATTGGTATTAAAAAATAATACTGAAAACGTTTATCAATTTGAGAAAGTAGCAATATCTATTGGAACTAAAAATGAAGATTGGATAGAAGTTATTGAAGGAGATTATGTAATAGTAAATAAACAACTATTGATAAAAGGTGCTTTTTTACCTTTAGAATAGTTGTAATTAGATTCTTATTATAATTTAAATACAAAACAGCATTTAATGAATTCTGTTTTGTATTTTTGTTAAAATTTTAAAAAATAAAAGAAATGAGCAATAACGCACAGTTACAATTACCAAAATCTTTAATGCCTATGATATTAATAGGTATTGTAGCAATTATATTTTTATCAAAATCAACAGTAACTATAGATGCCGGTGAAGCAGGTGTTTTATGGAAGCGATTTGATGGAGGTGTAGTAACAGATCAACCGCCTTTAGGAGAAGGATTTCACGTTGTAGCACCTTGGAATACAGTAATTGTATACGAAGTACGTCAACAAGAGTTATTTGAAAAAATGAAAGTACTTTCTTCAAATGGGTTAGATATTATTTTAGAAACATCAGCTTGGTATTTACCAAAATCAAATCAATTAGGAAAACTGCATCAGGATATTGGAGAAAATTATTTAGATCGTGTAATTAAACCAGCTTTGCGCTCTGCAGCACGTAGTGTTGTTGGTAGATATACGCCTGAACAATTATACGCAAGTAAAAGAGATATAATTCAAAGTGAAATATTTGATGAAACTAAAAAAATATTAGATAAACAGTATATTCAATTAAATGAACTTTTGGTTAGAGATGTTACATTACCTGCTACTATTAAGGAAGCAATTGAGCGTAAGTTAAAGCAAGAGCAAGCATCATTAGAATATGAATTTAGATTGGTTACAGCAGAAAAAGAAGCCCAAAAACAAATTATTGAGGCTAAAGGTAAAGCTGATGCCAACCGTATTTTAAGTGCATCACTAACAGATAAAATTTTA
>CAYPNJ010000030.1:0-20774 GCA_964412305.1 uncultured Lutibacter sp.
ATGCCGGTTTAGGAATGTATGATACTATGCAGTTTATAAAACCAGATATAGCAACGATTTGTACAGGAATGGCAGCGTCTATGGGAGCTGTTTTAATGTGTGCTGGGACAAAAGGAAAACGTTCTGCATTACCTCATTCACGTATTATGATTCACCAACCTATGGGAGGTGCTCAAGGGCAAGCTAGTGATATTGAAATTACGGCTCGTGAAATATTGAAATTAAAAGATGAATTATATCAAATAATTTCAAAACATTCTGGGCAAACTATGGAAAAAGTAAATGAAGATTCAGATCGTGATTATTGGATGAAAGCTGATGAAGCTAAAGCATACGGTATGATTGATGAAATTTTAATTAGAAAGTAATATAAAATTTATGGCAAAGGATGAAGTTTTAGAATGCTCGTTTTGTGGTAGGAAAAAGCCAGAAACTGACTTATTAATAGCTGGATTAGATGCACATATTTGCGATAAATGCATTGAGCAAGCACATGGGATTGTAATTGAAGAAATTGCAGAACAAAGCACTTCTTCGCTTACCTCTGAATTGATTGTAAAAAAACCAAAAGAAATTAAAGAGTTTATAGATCAATATATGATTGGTCAAGATCGGGCAAAACGTGTAATGGCGGTTGCGGTTTACAATCATTATAAACGCTTATTACAACCGGTAACCAAAGATGAAGATGATGTTGAAATTGAAAAAAGTAATATTATTTTGGTTGGAGAAACAGGTACTGGAAAAACATTAATAGCACGTACCATTGCAAGAATGTTAAACGTACCATTTTGTATTGTAGATGCAACTGTTTTAACAGAAGCAGGTTATGTAGGTGAAGATGTTGAAACTATTTTAACACGTTTATTACAAGCCGCAGATTACGATGTGACCAAAGCGGAACGTGGTATTGTTTTTATTGATGAAATTGATAAAATTGCTCGTAAAGGTGATAATCCATCAATTACAAGAGATGTTTCAGGTGAAGGAGTGCAACAGGCTTTGTTAAAATTATTGGAGGGTTCAATAGTAAATGTTCCACCAAAAGGAGGTAGAAAACATCCAGATCAAAAGTTTATTGAAGTAAATACCAAAGATATTTTATTTATCGCTGGAGGTGCTTTTTCAGGAATAGATAAAATTATAGGAAAACGTTTAAATCGCCAGGCTGTTGGTTATAGCGCATCTATTAAAGTTGATAGAGTTGATGCAACTAATTTATTACAATATATTATACCAAGCGATTTAAAATCATTTGGTTTAATTCCTGAAATTATTGGTCGTTTACCAGTGTTAACACATATGAATCCATTAGATGCTGAAACATTAAGAGCCATTTTAACGGAGCCTAAAAATTCAATTATAAAGCAATATAAAAAGTTATTTAAAATGGATGGAATTGATTTTTCAATCAATGAAACTGCTTTAATGTATATTGTTGGTAAAGCTGTGGAATATAGGTTAGGTGCTCGTGGTTTACGTTCATTATGTGAAGCAATTTTAACAGATGCTATGTTTGAAATGCCAGGAACCGAAGAGACCGAATTAAAAATAACTAAGAAATACGCTGAAGATAGAATTAATATGTCTACTTTGAAAAAACTAAAAGCAGTTTCATAGTCATAAAAAAACAGCAATATAAAATTTAATCACCCTTTGCAAGTTAAAGGGTGATTTTTTTGTCTAAATTTTGTAATTTAGGAATCTTTAAAAAACAAGACTATTGATTTCCAGAAGTACCATAGATAGCGTTTTTGAAACTGCTCGTGTTGAGGAGGTTATTGGGGAATTTGTTCAATTAAAAAAGGCAGGAAGTAATTTTAAAGGATTAAGTCCATTTTCTGATGAACGAACACCTTCGTTTATGGTATCTCCTGTAAAACAGATTTGGAAAGATTTTAGTACAGGAAAAGGAGGTAATGCCGTTTCGTTTTTGATGGAACATGAGCATTATTCGTATCCTGAAGCAATACGGTATTTAGCTAAAAAATACAATATTGAAATTGATGAAATAGAGCAAACCGATGAACAAAAAGAGCAAGCCGATGAGCGTGAAAGTATGTTTTTGGTTTCAGAATTTGCAAGAGATTATTTTCATAAAACCTTATTAGAAGACAATCAAGGGAAAGCAATTGGATTAAGTTATTTTAAAGAACGTGGTTATACCGATGAAACAATTAGAAAATTTCAATTAGGTTATTCATTAAATGAGTGGGAAGCATTTACTACAGAAGCATTAAATAAAGGTTACAACCTTAAATATTTAGAATCTACAGGGTTTACCATTGTTAAACAAGATTTACATTCTTCAACCGGAACAAAACAGTTTGACCGTTTCAAAGGCCGTGTGATGTTTCCAATTCACAGTATGAGTGGACGTGTGTTGGGGTTTGGAGGTCGTATATTGACAAATGATAAAAAAGCAGCCAAATACTTAAACTCACCCGATAGTGATATTTACCATAAGAGTAACATTTTATATGGTATTCATTATGCAAAACAACGTATTGCTAAAGAAGATAATTGCTATTTAGTTGAAGGGTATACAGATGTTATTTCGTTTCATCAATCGGGAATTGAAAATGTAGTTGCATCTTCTGGAACAGCACTTACTGAAAATCAAATTCGGTTAATAAACCGACTTACAAAAAATGTAACCATTCTTTTTGATGGTGATGCTGCAGGTATAAGAGCTTCAATTAGAGGTATTGATTTAATTTTAGAACAAGGAATGAATGTAAGAGTACTCATGTTCCCTGATGGCGATGACCCTGATAGTTTTTCTAAAAAAGTTTCCAGCGAAGAATTAAAAGAATATTTACAAAATAATTCGCAAGATTTTATCAATTTTAAGGTTTCTTTATTAATGAAAGAAGCACAAAATGACCCAGTTAAAAAAGCAGGGTTAATTCGTGATATTGTAATTAGTATATCCAAAATTCCAGATAGAATTCAGCGCGAAGTTTACATTCAGGAATGTTCAAGAATTATGGATATTTCAGAAAATGTATTGTTTAGTGAATTGGCACAACTAGACAAAAAAGAAGGAAGAGAAGCTTCAAGAAGGCCAATTCAAGAAAGACCGTTAGCACCAGTTTTAGAAAAAACAGATCAATTTAAAAAAATTGATGAATTAAAAAAGTACGAACGAGAAATTATAAAGATTTTATTGTTGTACGGTAATAATGAAGTTGAGTTTGAAAATTTTGTAGAGGGTGAAGAAGTTGATGATAATGAAATAAAACCTTTGAAAAAAGAACTCTTTTTAAACTTAGTTTCAAACGAAATATATTTGAATTTACAAGAAGATGAAGTAGAGTTTACAGATGAAATATTTAAGCAAATTTATTATGAAATAATACATCAGTTAAATCAAAGTAAATCTATTTCGGTTGATACTTTTGTAAATCATCCTAATGAGGAAATATCCAATTTAGTAACTAATATTTTAATGGATGATGAAAAACATATATTAAGTGATTGGGGGAGAAAAGAAATATCCGTTAAACAGGGTGAAGATGTTTTATTAAAAGCTGTATTAGATGTAATATTTAACTTGAGGAGAGTTCTTATTGGTAAAAAAATAGAATCATTTCAATTAGAATCTAAAATTAATTCTCTTGATTTAGTTGAAGAAGCTAATAATTATAATAAATTAAAAGTACTTATTTCAAATAAGTTGGGTAGAGTTGTTTAAATTTTAAATTTACTTGGTATTTTACAAACAGGAATTGGGTCCATTTTGTGTTTGTTTGCAAGGTTTCTTTGTTTGTAAATAGTAAAAACTTCTTTTTCTCTATCTTCAAAATCAGTAATAGTTTTGCCTAAATCATCTTGGTTCATTGCCCATTCTAATTCATTGTAGCTAGCGCCAATTTGGTCTTCGTCAGTTCTACTATCACCGAATAAACCGTCGGTAGGCTGTGCAATTTGTATGGCTATTGGTACTTCTAAGTAGTTAGCAATTTCATATACTTCAGATTTCATTAAATCAGCAATAGGGCTTAAATCTACACCGCCATCGCCATATTTTGTAAAAAACCCAACACCAAAATCTTCCACTTTATTACCTGTTCCAGCCACCAAATAACCATGCAAACCTGCAAAATAGTATAAGGTGCTCATTCGTAAACGAGCTCTTGTATTTGCTAATGATAAATTTACAGTAGCTAAATCTTCAATTTTTGGAACTACATTTTTAAAATCTTCAAAAGTAGATGTTAAGTTTACTTCAATAGAAGTAATATCGTTAAAATGTTCTTTTAATTGTATAATATGCTCTTTTGCTCTTGAAACCTGATTTTCACCTTGATGAATAGGCATTTCTACACATAAAACAGGAAACCCTGTTTTTGCACACAATGTTGAAGTAACTGCAGAATCAATACCACCTGAAATTCCTACTACAAAACCATTTACATTTGCTTTTGTAGCGTAGTCTTTTAACCAATTAATAATAAATTCAGTTACCTTTTCAGTATTCATAATTAAACTAATTTAGTATTTTTAACGTTTTAAAAATTAAAAGTGTAAATATAAAGATTAATGAAGAAATTAGTTGTCTTAATAAGTATTTTATCGGTTTTGGTTTCTTGTAAGAATGAAGAAATTAAAAAAGTAGATGTTTCAGGTATTCAAGTAACAGTTTTAATAGATAGGTTTGAACAAAAATTTTATGCTGCTAATGAGCAAACATTACCAGTTTTAGAAAATGAGTATCCGTATTTATTTCCGCCACAAAACGATAGTATTTGGTTGAATAAAATAAACGACGCCGAGGAAATAGAGTTGTTTCAAAAATCTCAAGTAGTTTTTACCGATTTTAATACTGAAAAAACTGAAATAGAGTCATTATTTAAACATATAAAGTACTATCATTCAAGTTTTAGATCTCCTAAAATAATTACACTAATAACTAATTTAGATTACCAAAACAAAGTAATGTATGCAGATAGTTTGTTGTTTGTTTCGTTAGATATGTATTTAGGAAAAAAGAGTGAAGTATATCAGGATTTCCCCATGTATTTAGTTCAAAATTTTGACAAGTCTCATTTGGTAGTTGACATTGCCAAAGCCATTGGAGAAACTTATTTTATTCCAACAAAAAATCGTCAGTTTATTGATGTAATGATTAATGAGGGTAAAAAAATGTACTTGTTAGATAGTTATTTGCCGTTAGTTTCTGATGCCAAAAAGATTGGGTATTCTGTTGTTAAATATCAGTGGACAGTTTCCAATGAAGCTCAAACTTGGAAATATTTTGTAGAAAACAAATTATTGTACAGTACAGACTCTAAATTGTATAAACGTTTTATAGCTGACGCTCCTTTTTCAAAGTTTTATATAGATATTGATAAAGAATCTCCAGGTAAAATTGGTGTTTGGTTAGGTTGGCAAATTGTACGTTCATATATGAACAATAATAACGTAACTTTGCAGCAACTTTTGCAGGAAAATGCCGAAGAAATATTTAAAAAATCTAAATACAAACCAAAGAAGTAATGGCGGTAACTAGTACATCAAAAATTGAAATAAATGTTGGGTTGGACGAGAACAAAGTTCCAGAAAAATTGCATTGGACAGCGCAAGATAGTGATGTTCTGTCTCAAGAAGCAAAAGCTGTAATGTTGGCTGTTTGGGATGAAAAAACCAAAGATACGTTGCGTATGGATTTATGGACTAAAGACATGCAAATTGACGAAATGAAACAATTTTTTCATCAAACATTAGTGTCAATGGCTAATACTTTTGAGCGTGCAACTAACGACACTAACATGAGTGCAACTATGCGTGATTTTTGTGATTACTTTGCCGAAAAACTAGAGCTAAAGAAGGGTAAATAATATCAATTAAAGTTATTCTACATTTTTAATTAGCTCAACAATTTCTTTATAATCTTCAGGGTTATTTAAAAAATCCTTGTTAGAAACATCAATAATTAAGGTGTTTAAACTTTTCTCAGTATGAATAAAATTAGCATAACCTTTGTGAATTTTGTCTAAATACTCTGGCGCAATATTTTGTTCGTAATCTCTACCTCGTTTTTTAATATTTTCTAATAATCTTGGTGTTTGCTGATATAAATAAATATACAAATCGGGTTTTGAAATTTCGTTGTACATAATATCAAACATTTTTCTGTATAAAAAATATTCATCTTTTTGTAAAGTAACCTGAGCAAAAATCAACGATTTAAAAATGTAATAATCAGAAACTATAAAATTTTTAAATAAATCAAATTGTGCTAAATCATCTGAAAGTTGTTGGTAGCGGTCAGCTAAAAAACTCATTTCTAATGGAAATGCAAACCGCTCATTGTCTTCATAAAATTTAGGTAAAAATGGATTATCAGCAAATCGTTCTAATATAATTTTAGCATTAAAATCTTCAGCAATCATGTTTGCTAGTGTTGTTTTACCAGCACCAATATTTCCTTCAATAGCAATGTAATTGTATTTATCTGATAAGCAAATAGGTCTTTTTAACGTTAAATAGGTGTTTTCAATTTTAGAAGTATCAGTACAATTAGCAAGGCAAATTTGTAAACGTTGCTTTTCGATAGGATGTAATAAATTAGGTGCGATTTCTGCTAAAGGGACCATTACAAATTTCCTGTTAAGCATATCTTTATGTGGTACAACTAATTCTTTTGAAAAGATAATTTCATTGTCAAACAGCAAAACATCAATATCTAATGTTCTTGCTTTGTATGTTTCCTCTGAAGTTCTTTTTCTTCCTAAAGAGCGTTCAATTTTATGAATTGCTTTTAATAAGTTTTCAGGATTTAAACTTGTTGAAACTTGCGTACAAATATTATAAAAATCATCACTCTCAAAACCCCAAGAAGCAGTTTTATAAACAGATGATATTTTGGCAATTGAACCAATTTCATCAGCAATTAAATCTATTGCTTTTTGTAAATTTTCAAGCTTGTTTCCAAGGTTGCTTCCTAAGGATAAATATGTAGTTCGTACAATTTGCATAAAGTGGTTACAAAGAAAAGAAAAGTATCATTTAAAAACATATCTTTGTGAATCAACTTATAAACATTTGTAAGATTTTTACAAATATTAAATCTAATGTATTCTATGAATTTTTTAAGAAACTTATTAGCATCAATTATTGGAACTTTTATTGCTTTAGGTATTATTTTTCTGTTTTTTTTGCTAATAGCCGCAGCGTTTGGTAATTCAGGAAAAATGACGGTTAAAAATAATTCAGTTTTAGAAATTAAGTTGGAAACCTTGGTAAAAGATTACGCGCCTAAAAGCGATGACCCTTTTGATGAAATTTTCGGATTTAATGATAAAAAAATAGGTTTAAATTCAATTATAAATGCGATTGAAAATGCTAAATATGATGATAATATACAAGGAATTAGCATCACTACTTTAGGCGTAAACGCCGGTATTGCTCAAACACAAGCCATTAGAAATAAGTTGTTAGAATTTAAAGAGACAGGAAAGTTTATTAAAGCCTATGCAGATATTTATACCCAGAAATCATATTATTTTAGCTCTGTAGCAGATTCTATTTTTTTAAACCCAGTTGGTGCAATAGATTTTAAAGGATTGTCTTCTGAAATATTATTTTTTAAAGATTTAGAAGATAAAACAGGTGTAAAAATGGAAGTTATTAGACACGGAAAATATAAAAGTGCAGTTGAACCATTTTTGTACAATAAAATGAGTACAGCAAACAGAGAACAAATTACGTCATTTTTAAAATCTATTTGGGATGAAATGGTTTCCGATATTTCGAATAGTAGAAATTTAACTATTGAAGAAATAAATACTATTGCGGATAATTTGTTGGCTAGAAATGCAACCCTTGCTATTGAGAATAACATAGTTGATGGAGCCGTTTATATTGATGAATACAACAATAAATTAAAACTCGCATTGGGTTTTTCTACGGATGAAGATTTAAATAAAATTTCTATAGCAGATTATATTTCAACAGGAAAAGGAAGAATAACTTCAACCGCTAAGGATAGAATAGCAGTTATTTACGCACAAGGTGAAATTATTTATGGTAAAGGGGATGAAAATTTTATCGGGCAGGATTTAATTATAAAAGCTTTAAAAAAGGCTCGAAATTCTAAAAGTGTTAAGGCAATAGTTTTAAGAGTAAATTCACCAGGTGGAAGTGCATTGGCTTCAGAATTAATTTGGAGAGAATTAGAATTAACAAAACAAGAAGTGCCAATAGTTGTTTCTATGGGGAATTTAGCAGCTTCTGGAGGTTATTATTTAGCATGTAATGCTGATAGAATTTTTGCAGAACCAACAACAATTACTGGCTCTATTGGTGTTTTTGGTGTCATTCCAAATTTCAGTAAGCTCGCGAATAATATTGGTGTGAATGCAGAGCAAGTAAGTACTAATAATGGAGCTAGTTATAGTGTTTTTGAACCAATGACTGATGAATTTAGAGTGGTTACTACAGAAGGAGTTGAAGCTGTTTACACAACTTTTTTAGAAAGGGTTGCTAGTGGAAGAGATATGACAATTGAAGAAGTTGATAATATTGCTCAAGGTAGAGTTTGGTCTGGAGTTGATGCATTAAATAATGGACTAGTTGATGAGTTAGGAAACTTAGATGATGCTATTTTGTATGCCTCCGAATTAGCCGAAATATCGGATTATAGAGTGCGAAATTATCCAAGTTATAAAATAGAATTAGAAGATAGATTTGGCAGTTTTCCTTTTATGAAATCTAAAGAAAAGGTTTTAATTGAAGAATTGGGAGCTGAAAATTATAAAATTTATCAAACCATAAAACAAGTTTCTAAATTGGAAGGCATACAGGCAAGAATGCCTTATTTAATTGATATTCAATAATTTTAATATTATTGTTGAATAACCAATTGTTTCATTTCATTTCTATATTTCAAAGGGCTTTTACCTGTAAATTTTTTAAATAATTTATTGAAATGAGAGAAATTATTAAAACCACTTTCAAAACAAATACCTGTAATGCTTGTAGGGCTTTCAGCTAGTAACTTTGTTGCGTGTACAATTCTAAATTCATTTACAAATTGGGTAAATGTTTTCCCTGTAGACTTTTTAAAATATCTACAAAATGCAGGAACTGTCATACTTACTTTTTCAGCAATTGTATCTAAAGGAATTGGTTGTTTAAAATTTTTACTTACATGACTAAATATAATATCAATTTTTCTATTGTCTTGTGGCTCTACTTCAAAAGCAAAACCATCAACATTTAGTAAAGTGTAGTTTTTAGAAATTGCCAAGTCTTTTAAAATATCTAAAAAACTAATAATTCTTTCCATACCTTCCTTTTTTAGTAATGCTTCAATTTTTGGACCTACAAACTCTTTAGTTTCTGAATTAAATAAGATTCCTTTTTTTGCTCTTTCAAATAATGCCTTAACCAACTGAGTTTCGGGAATGTCAAAAAAGGTTTTACCTAAAAAGTCTTTTTTAAATTGTATGATTGATTCAGAACCATTAGTTGTAAACCGATTTGCAAAACCACTATGGGGTAAATTTGAGCCTATTAATAATAGTTGGCTATTTCTAAAATAAGATAAATGGATACCTATATGCCGTTTACCTTTAGCGTTATTTATGTAAACTAGCTCAAGTTCAGGGTGAAAGTGCCAAAAGGGTAAGTTGTTTTCTACTGTTTCTGTGTGTTGTTTTACATGTAGTGAACTTCCAAATTCAGGATTTATTTTTTCAAAAGCAGGTTTTGTATTTTTCATAAAGGTTTAATAAAATGCAAAAATATGTATTAAACCATTAACAATCTATATGTTTTTTTCTATTTTATATTCTAAATTAACTTAATACTTTATTAATATTAAGATAACAGTTAAAATAGCACATAAATATGAGAAAAACGAAGTATTTTAAAATCTAAAATACTTATAATTTTGCCCTGTATTTATTAAAGAAATATAATTATGAAGAATAATACATCAAAAAGAGTATTTAAAGAAAGTTGGCTGTATGTTGTACTTACAGTTACGTTAGGAACATTATTAATTACATTAACGCCGTATGTGGCAATAAATTTAGGTTTACAAAACTAGAATAGAAATTATAGAAATAGGAATTTTTTTATAGATTAAATTGTAAAGTACAATTGGAATGAGCTCATTTAAATAAATGGGCTTATTTTTTATTTTTTAAATATGTTACAAAACTAAAGTTGTATTTATTCTTTTCATCTGCTTTAAAATTTTCTCTTGAAGTTTCTTTCCATATGGTTGTATCTATTTTAGGGAAAAAAGCATCAGCTTCAAATTGATGATGTACAAAAGTTAAATCTAATTTGTCTGCAATTTCAATAGCTTGTTTGTAAATTTCTGCACCCCCTAAAATAAAAGGGTTCTCATCATCTTTTGCAGCTTCAATTGCTTGTTGTAAAGAATTTACAACTACACATCCTTCAGCTTTATAATTTGGATTACGAGTGATAATAATATTTGTCCTGTTAGGAAGCGGTTTTCCTAGTGATTCAAAAGTTTTTCTCCCCATAATTACATGATGATTAGAAGTTACTTTTTTGAACCGTTTTAAATCGGCTGGTATATGCCAAATAAGTTGATTGTCTTTTCCTAAGGCATTGTTTTCAGCTATTGCAGCAATAATTGTTATCATTCTTTTGTTGAGTTATCTTGGAGATGTTTCTTTTTTTTTAATTCAGTAGCATATTGTTTGTTTTCTGCTTTCAATTTTACTTCATGAATTATTTCTTTTTCTAATTTGGCTATTTTTAATTCTTGTTTTAAAACTAATTTATCGGTTTGTTTACGTTCCCATTCTTTTCCCATAAATCTATTCGTGAAAAAAACATTGATAAAATGCAGTACTAAAAAAAAGCACCATAAAGTAATTGGCCAAATAAACCAATTTGTAAAAAGTTTTTCATCAATATTAAAAATTTTATTGAGCGCAATTAAAAATACTGAAACAACTAAAAACACTATAAAATGAATATACAATCGCTTTTTTTGTTGTACGTGATTTCGTGCATTTTCGTATAATTCATGTTGTTCATTCATAGCATTCAAAATTACATACTTTTAACCCATTCTTTAATGTAAGAAGAGAAATCTTCAGTTTCATTGCTATCTTGATGTTGAATTTTTTCGTTTGTAAATGCTAAAAAATTTGAGATATTTTTATCAGAAGTGTTAAAAATAGACTCAATAGACTTTAAAAGATTTACATCATCAATTTCTATAATTCTTTGAATTATTTTATTTTTTAGTTGTAGTGTGTCCATTAGTTACTCTTTTATAGCTATAAATTTATTAAATGATTTACAAATGTTGTATTAAAAAAACACTAAATTTTATTTTAGAGTAATTTAAACTGACACGCTACCTTTAATATGTGGGTGTGGATTGTAATTTACCAACTTAAAATCTTCAAATTTGAAATCAAAAATATTTTTAATTTCAGGATTTATTTCAATTTGAGGTAGTTTTCTAGTTTCTCTAGACAGTTGTAGTTCTATTTGTTCACTATGGTTGCTGTAAATGTGAGCATCTCCAAAAGTATGTATAAAATCTCCTGGTTTTAAATTACAAACTTGCGCCATCATCATTGTAAATAATGCATAGGAAGCAATGTTAAAGGGAACTCCTAAAAAAATATCAGCACTACGTTGGTATAATTGGCAAGATAATTTCCCATCAGTTACATAAAATTGAAAAAAAGCATGACAAGGTGGTAAAGCAGCTTTGTTATTGGCAACATTTTCAGAAAAAGAAACGGAAGTATCTGGCAATACACTTGGATTCCAAGCAGAAATTAACATACGTCTGCTATCGGGGTTTGTTTTTATGGTTTCAATTACTTCAGAAATTTGGTCAATACCTTCGCTATTCCAATTCCGCCATTGATGTCCGTAAACAGGGCCTAAATCACCATTTTTATCAGCCCAAGCATTCCATATGTTAACGTTATTTTCTTTTAAATATTCAATATTAGTATCTCCTTTTAAGAACCATAACAATTCATAAATAATAGATTTTAAGTGTAATTTTTTTGTGGTTAACATTGGAAACCCCTCACTTAAATCAAAACGCATTTGATAACCAAAAACACTTTTTGTTCCAGTTCCGGTTCTATCTTCTTTTAAAATTCCGTTATTATTAACGTGCCTTATTAAATCTAAATATTGTTTCATTTTAAGATGTTGGGTTAATTTTTTATCCAAGTAACATTCCTGCAATGGTAGCTGACAATAGTGAGGCAATTGAACCTCCAAGTAATGCTTTCATTCCAAATTCAGATAAAGTTTTACGTTGTCCTGGAGCTAAAGAACCAATACCTCCAATTTGAATTCCTATAGATGCAAAGTTTGCAAAACCACACAACATATAAGTAGCCATTATTACGGATTTGTTATATGTTAAGTGCATTACGCTACTCATATTTTTTAAGTCAGCAAGCTGAATGTATCCAATAAATTCACTAGCTGCTAGTTTTACACCTAATAGTTGACCCATTAGCATAATATCTTCTGTAGCAACACCTATAAGCCACATTAACGGGGAGAATATAGTTCCCAGTATTGCTTCTAACGATAATGTAGGGTAATGTGTATTTGTAGCCATCCAGCTATTTAAAGTTGTAATGTCACCAACCCATCCTAAAACTCCGTTTATCATAGCTATAAAAGCAACAAAAACAAGTAACATAGCACCAACATTAACAGCTAATTTTAATCCTTCAGTTGTTCCATTTGAGATGGCATCTAAAATATTTGCGCCAATTTTATCTTGTGAAACTTCGACATCTGTACTAACTTCTTCAGTTTGTGGGTATAATATTTTTGAAACTACAATAGCTCCTGGTGCAGCCATTACAGATGCGGCTAATAAATGTTTTGCAAACTCAAGACGTAATATTTCATCATCACCTCCTAAAAACCCAATGTAAGCTGCTAATACAGCACCTGCAACAGTAGCCATTCCGCCAATCATTACTAGCAATATTTCTGAACGATTCATACGTTCTAAGTATGCTTTAATCATTAGGGGTGCTTCTGTTTGTCCTAAAAATATATTACCTGCAATTGATAAACTTTCAGCTCCTGAAATATGTAAAATTTTAGTAAGTACAACAGCTAATCCTTTTACAATTTTCTGAATGATTCCTAAATAAAATAATACTGAAGTTAGTGCTGAAAAGAAAATAATTGTTGGTAAAACTTGAAATGCAAAAATAAATCCATAGGAATTAATATCCATAATTCCTGAAAATAGGAACTCACTACCAGACCTCGTATAGTCTAAAATATTTACAAATATTTTCCCTACACCTTCAAAACCGGATTGAATAAAAGGAACTTTTAAGACTCCAATAGCAATTATTAATTGTGCTGAAAGACCTACAATTACAGTTTTCCAATTAATTCTTTTTCTATTATTACTAAATAAGAAAGCAATAAATAGAAGAGATGCCATTCCTAATACACCTCTCCATAACGAATTGAAAGAGAATCCTGCGTTAGGCACTAAGACATCTACACTTTGTTTTTGTTCAATAAATTGTGGGTGGTCTTTAGATATTAATTTTAAAGTGGTGTTTCCTGTTCTTAAAAGTAAATAATTAGATTGGTGTTCTAAAATTTCATAATCTCGTTGACCTGTAAAGGGTACTTTTTGTTCTAATAAAATAAGTTTTTGATTTTTCAACCAAATTCCTTCGGAGTATTGCCCTTTGATTAAAGATTTATACTTCCCATTTTCTTCAAAAAGAAGAAAACTTTTTCCTTTATCAATTGAGACTTCTACTTTGTTGCTATTTGGATAATTTTCGTAGGTGTAATTTTCTGAAAGTTGCCAAAAATTATTTAAATCTATTTTTTTTGTTGTAAGAATTTGAGTTTCTTTATTTGTAGAATCCTTAACTACACCTTGAGCATTTATTAGTATAATACTGAAAAAAAGAAGGGTTGATAGGCTTATTTTTTTTAACATATTTTGAAATTATTTGGAAGTTCGTTTAGTTATTTCATCACGAATTTTTGCTGCCAATTCGTAATCTTCATGCTGAATAGCATTGTTTAATTTTTGATTTAATTGTTTAAGTGTGTCTTTAGAAAAAGTAGTTTCTTTTTCAACAGGCTCATCAATTAGATTTTCAATGCTTAAGGGCTCATTTTCGAGAGATAATGTATCCTTCATTTTTAAAAATATGCCTGCTTTATCTAAGATGTTTTCATAGGTAAAAATAGGTGCATTAAAGCGTGTTGCTAAAGCAATAGCATCAGAAGTTCTTGTATCAATAATTTCTTCAATTTTATCGCGTTCACAAATTAAACTAGAGTAAAATACACCATCAACTAATTTGTGGATAATAACCTGTTTGATAACAATGTGAAACCTATCAGCAAAAGTTTTAAATAAATCATGTGTAAGTGGTCGAGGAGGTTTAATCTCTTTTTCTAAAGCAATTGCAATAGATTGAGCTTCAAATGCACCAATAACAATTGGCAATGTTCTTGTGCCATCTACTTCACTTAGCACTAATGCATAAGCACCACTTTGGGTTTGACTATAAGATATGCCTTTAATATTTAGACGAACTAAACTCATAAGTTAAAATTAACAAAAAAGGCTATCCAATCAAAGGACTTTGATGTCCAATCATTAGACAGCCTTATTAAGAGGCACAATTTAATAAATTTATGCGTTATTTGCTTTAAAATCTTTTAACTTTTCAATTAATTTAGGAACTACTTCAAAAGCATCTCCAACAATCCCATAATCTGCTGCTTTAAAGAAAGGAGCTTCAGGGTCTGTGTTTATTACAACTTTTACTTTTGATGAATTAACACCAGCTAAATGTTGAATTGCTCCTGAAATCCCAACAGCAATATATAAGTTAGAAGCAACTGGTTTGCCAGTTTGGCCAACGTGTTCACTATGTGGTCTCCAACCTAAATCTGAAACAGGTTTAGAACAAGCTGTTGCAGCACCTAAAACTTCGGCTAATTCTTCAATGATTCCCCAGTTTTCAGGCCCTTTTAAACCTCTACCTCCTGACACTACAATATCTGCATCAGCAATAGTTACTTTTCCTGTAGTTTGTTCAATAGATTCAGAGGTTAACCCGCTTTCAACGAGTGTAGGTGAGAATTCTTCAATGCTTCCTGACACTTCATTTTCAACTAAGCCAAATGAATTTTTAGCTAACGTAATAACTTTAATATCGGTTGTTATTTGTGTATTGTTAAATGCTTTGTTTGAAAAAGCTTTTCTTTTTACTGTAAAAGGCGAGGTTTCACTTGGTAATGCAACTACATTACTTGCAAACCCAGCGTTTAAATTAACAGCCACAGCAGGTGCAAGATATAAACCATTTGTTCCTGAATCTATAATAACAACTTGAGCATTTTCTTTTTCAGCAGCTTGTTTAATAACATTTGCAGCTATTTTTGAATTAAAAGTTTTTAATGCGTCATTTGATACGTTTAAAACTTTTTCTGCCCCGTAGGTGTATAATAATGCAGGGTTGCTTGAATTTATGGCTAATACAATTACGTTGGTTCCTAATTGCTCTGCTACTTTTTTTCCGTATGAGGTTACTTCAAAAGCAGATTTCTTAAATTTTCCTTCCGATGTTTCGGCAAAAACTAAAACTGACATATATTTTTTTATTAAATCTTTAATTTATTAAATTACTTTGGCTTCATTATGTAGTAAACTTATAAGTTCATCTACATTGTCTGCATCCACTATTTTGCAAGCAGACTTTGCGGCTTGTTTTTCAAATGAAGCAATTGAAGTTGTAGTTGTACTATTAGTAGGCTCAACAATACTTAATGGTTTTTTACGAGCCATCATAATACCGCGCATATTTGGTATACGTAAATCTTTTTCTTCAACTAAGCCTTTTTGTCCGGCTATAATTAAAGGTAAGTTTGATGATAAAATTTCTTTTCCCCCGTCAATTTCACGAGAAATAGTTGCTTTTTCACCTTCAATATCAAGTCCAATACAAGCATTTACAAAGTTATAATCTAACAATGCAGCAAGCATTCCAGGAACCATTCCTCCGTTGTAATCAATAGATTCTTTTCCTGCCAATACCAAATTATAACCACCATTTTTTACAACTTCAGCTAATTCTTTAGCTACTGCAAAACCGTCAGTTGCTTCGGTATTTACACGTATAGCATCATCAGCACCAATTGCTAAAGCTTTACGTAATGTAGGCTCTGTAGCTACAGTACCAACATTTACTACAGTTACGCTTGCGCCTTGTTTTTCTTTAAACCACATGGCTCTTGTTAGCGCAAATTCATCATATGGGTTTATAACATATTGCACGCCATTACTATCAAATTTTGAATCGTTTTCCGTAAAATTTATTTTTGAAGTAGTGTCTGGAACGTGACTAATACAAACTAATATTTTCATTTTATTATGTATTTTAAATAATTGGTATAAAATTAATCAGCTTTTTTGAATTAATTTATACGAATGTACTACTTTTTTTTAAAATACTATGCACGCATAGTAAAATATTAT
The DNA here is from genome assembly GCA_964412305.1 of uncultured Lutibacter sp. GTDB lineage: Bacteria > Bacteroidota > Bacteroidia > Flavobacteriales > Flavobacteriaceae > Lutibacter. The sequence continues at coordinate 16,523 of CAYPNJ010000030.1, forward strand.
AAAGCATTATTTTTGATTCTAATTTCAGAAATGCTTACTTTTGCAAATCTTAAAATAAGATTAGATGAAGACAATACAATTTAGAGAAGCTATTTGCGAAGCAATGAGCGAAGAAATGCGAAGAGATGAATCTATTTTCTTACTAGGAGAAGAGGTTGCAGAATATAATGGTGCCTACAAAGCTTCGAAAGGAATGTTAGATGAATTTGGCGCAAAACGAGTGATAGATACTCCAATTGCTGAGTTAGGTTTTACGGGTATTGCTGTAGGTTCTGCAATGAACGGTAACAGACCAATTGTTGAGTTTATGACTTTCAATTTTGCATTAGTTGGTATTGACCAAATTATTAATAATGCAGCGAAGATTAGACAAATGTCTGGTGGTCAATTAAATTGTCCAATTGTTTTTAGAGGGCCAACTGGTTCAGCCGGGCAATTAGGAGCAACTCACTCACAGGCTTTTGAAAACTGGTTTGCAAACACACCAGGTTTAAAAGTAATTGTACCGTCAAATCCATACGATGCAAAAGGGCTATTAAAAGCAGCTATTAGAGATGATGATCCAGTAATTTTTATGGAGTCTGAACAAATGTATGGCGATAAAATGGAAATTCCGGAAGGAGAATACATTATACCAATTGGTGTTGCTGACATAAAAAGAGAAGGAACAGATGTAACAATAGTTTCTTTTGGAAAAATAATAAAAGAAGCATATAAAGCTGCAGATGTTTTGGAAAAAGAAGGAATTTCAGTAGAAATTTTAGATATGCGTACCGTAAGACCAATGGATTTTGAAGCGATATTTAAATCGGTTAAAAAAACCAATAGGTTAGTAGTTTTAGAAGAAGCTTGGCCATTTGCAAGTATTTCATCTGAAATTACATTTCAAGTACAAGAAAATGTATTTGATTATTTAGATGCGCCAATTAAAAGAATTACAACAGCTGATACACCAGCACCATATTCGCCAGTATTATTAGAAGAATGGTTGCCAAACTTTAAGGATGTGGTAAAGGCAGTAAAAGATGTATTATATATAAAATAAAGGCATAATATTTGCGTTATAAATTCCTTTTAAGTTTAATCTTGAAGGGAATTTTTTATTATGAGAAGAAAAATTAAATTATTTAGTTTATTGTTTTTACTAACATGTTATGTTAGTTTTTCACAAGTGAAAATAAGTGGAGTTGTTAAAGATGAGCAACACCAAACAGTTCCTTTTACAAATATTGTTTTTGTGGGTTCAACCACAGGAACAGTTTCTGATGAAAACGGAAAATTTTATTTAGAATCGGATAAAACCTACAATAAAGTAGAGGTTTCGTTTTTAGGTTTTGAAACTAAAATTGTTTCTGTAAAGAGGCGGGATTTTAACTTAACTATTACACTAAAAGAAACTGCTTCAAAACTGAAAGAAGTGTTTATTTATAGTGGAAAAATTAAGAAAAAAGGAAATCCAGCAATTGAAATTCTAAAAAAGATTTGGGCTAAAAAACGTCAAAATGGTATTTATCTATTCGATCAATACGAATACGAAAAGTATGAAAAACTAGAATTTGATTTAAATAATATTGATAGTACCATGAAAAAAAGTAAACTCTTTAAAGGAATGGAGTTTATTTTTAAAGGGATCGATACTTCAAGAATTACAGGAAAAGCTTTTTTACCAATTTTCATCAACGAATCTGTTTATAAATCGTATGGAAAAAATAAAAATGGAAAAAGTTTGCGAGAAGATTTAATTGCAAATAAAAATTCAGGCTTTGATTCCAACCAAAATGTAATTGCCTTTATTAAAGATTTGTATGTAGATTATAATATTTATAACAATTATATTAAAATTTTTGATAAGAGTTTTGTGAGTCCTATTTCTAAAACGGCAGGAGTTTCCACCTATAATTATGTGTTAACAGATAGTGCATATATAGATAATAAATGGTGTTACAATATCTTATATTATCCACGTAGAAAAAACGAATTGACTTTTAAAGGTGATTTTTGGGTAAATGATACCACGTTTGCAGTGAAAGAAATTAATATGCAAGCAACTAGAAGTGCAAATATAAACTGGGTTAAAGATATTTATATTGAACAGGAATTTGAAGTGTTAAACGATTCAGTATTTTTATTGAAACGAGATTATATGTTGTCTGATTTTAGTTTGAACAAAAAAGAAAAATCTAAAGGTATGTACGGTAGAAGAACTACTATGTACAAAGATTACAAATTTAATAAAGAGAAAGAAGCTAAGTTTTATAGTAAAGAAATAAATGTTTTTGATGATGAGATTTACAATAAAACGAGTAATTATTGGACTGTAAGTAGACAAGAGAAGTTAAATAAAAATGAAGCAGGAATTTATAAATTATTAGATACATTAACAACGGTTCCTAAATTTAAAAAAATCTACAATCTAATTTCTATTTTAGGATCTGGTTATATTGAATTTAATAATTTTGATTTTGGACCAATATTTTCAACATTTGGAAAAAATGATGTTGAAGGTACAAGATTACGAGTTGGAGGGAGAACATTTTTTGGTAGTAATGATTTATGGCGTTTACAGGCTTATACAGCTTATGGATTTAAAGACAATCAGTTTAAATATGGAGCTTCGGGAAAATGGATGCTAAATCCTAAAAGTAGGTTTATTATAGGGGGTGGAAATAGAAGGGATATAGAACAGATAGGTGTAAGTTTAACAACCACAAATGATATTTTAGGGCGTAGCTTTGCATCTTCTTCATTTTTTGCAAGTGGAGATAATAGTAAATTAACTTCCATAAATTTATCTAATTTTTATATGTCTATAGAACCTAAAAATAATTTAGAGTTTAAAATAGGAGCTTCCTATAGAACATTAAAATCGGCTTCTCCAGAAACATTTAATTTAGATTATTGGACTGATGAATCTGCGACATTTAAAGCATCAGACTTAAAGCAATCAGAACTTGATTTTTCAATAAAATATACACCAAATAGAAAAAACATTGGTTATGGAGTAGAACGTAATGAAGTAACAGATACCTACTCAACATTATATCTTAATTATTCACGTGGGATAAAAGGGATGTTTGACAGTGATTTTGATTATGAAAAAATTCAGTTCTATTACAGACAACCGATATTAATTGGAGGTTTTGGTAGAATGTTTACTACGTTTGAAGTTGGTAAAACATTTGGGGAAGTACCATTAGGTTTGTTAAGTGTTGTTCCTGGAAATCAGTCGTATTTTACCATTGAAGGAACCTATTCTTTATTAGATTATTATGAATTTGTGACTGACACCTATGCTTCACTTCATATAGAACACAGTTTTAACGGAAGGTTGTTTTCGAGAATACCATTATTAAGAAAATTAAATTTGCGTGAAATTGTTGGTATAAAAGGAGTTTGGGGTGAAATTTCAGATAAAAATAAAGCTTTAAATGCTTCAAGTACTATAAATTATGTTGCCCCAACAGAAGGGTATTATGAATATAGTGTTGGAGTTGGAAACATATTTAAAGTTTTTAGAATAGATTTTAGTTGGAGAGGAAACTATAAAGACACACCCGGAGCAAATAATTTTGCAATAAAAGGAGCTTTCGGGTTTCATTTCTAAAAATCATTATAAATTAATATAGATACACCTTAAATAATGTATTTTTGTAAAGAATTAAGACAGTAGAAAATGAGTTCAAAAGATAGAAAAACATTCGATGTGCTAATCGAAATACCGAAGGGAAGTAGAAATAAGTACGAATATGATTTTACGTTGCATAAAATTAGATTTGATAGAATGTTATTCTCATCAATGATGTACCCTGGAGATTATGGTTTTATTCCAGAAACTTTGGCGCTCGATAAAGACCCGCTAGATATCTTGGTTTTAGGAAGTGAACCAACTTTTCCAATGTGTGTAATGGAAGTAAAAGCAATAGGCGTTTTTCATATGACAGACGAAAAAGGACCGGATGAAAAAATAATATGTGTGCCTATTTCAGATCCAATATGGAATCAATTAAATGACATTTCTGATATGAATCCACATCAAGTAAAAGAAATTGAACATTTCTTCCAGGTATATAAAGATTTAGAAGACAAGAAAGTTGATGTTGGTGGCTGGGGAGATACGAATGAAGCGTATGATATTTTAGATAAATGTATTGAGCGTTACGATTTAAGTGAGCACAAAAAGAAGAGAACCTTTACTATCTAGTCAAACCTCAAAAAGCACTATTTTGGTTTAATTTAGATCACATTTGTAATT
>CAYPNJ010000031.1:0-20558 GCA_964412305.1 uncultured Lutibacter sp.
GTAGGTTCTAAAGAAGAAATGGAATCAAATTTATAAGTTATGAGCGATCAAAAATCTAAAAAAGAAGGGCAAATAAATATTGAATTAGATGATAAAATGGCTGAAGGTACGTATGCAAACCTTGCAATTATTAATCATTCTGTTTCAGAGTTTATAGTTGATTTTATAAGTGTTATGCCTGGGCAACCAAAGGCAAAAGTAAAATCAAGAATAATTTTAACCCCTCAACATGCAAAGCGATTGGTAAAAGCCTTAGCTGAAAATGTAAAAAGATTTGAGAAAAGTCATGGTGAAATAAAAGATTATGAACAACCACCAATTCCAATGAATTTTGGACCAACTGGCGAAGCATAAATAGTATAAAAAACCGAACAATAGTTCGGTTTTTTTTTGTTTAAAAAACAGCTACCTTAAATCTTATTTATAGATTTGCAGCTTATTAATAACGATTATAAATAAAATGAATACAGCTCAAAAATTATTAATAATACTATTATTTGTTGGTGTATCAGTAAATGCACAAAAGGATACAATTAAATTAAAAGAAGTTGAAATTACTTCAAATAGAATTTCATTACCTTTTTCTAAAACCTCACGAACAATTAACTTAATAACAGCAAACGATATTACAAATTCATCAGCAACTAACGTGGCAGATTTATTACAAAATATTGTAGGTATTGATGTAAGGCGTAGAGGAATTGATGGAATGCAATCAGATTTATACATTAGAGGAGGTAACTTTGATCAAATATTGGTGTTAATTGACGGTGTGAAAATGGACGATATTCAAACAGGACATCATTCTATGAATGCAATAATTGATCTGGTAAATATTGAAAGAATTGAAATTCTTAAAGGGCCAGCAGCGCGTATTTATGGACAAAATGCATTTACTGGTGCAATTAATATTGTAACAAAAAATATTGTAAATAATTCTTTAAATGTTAATTTAAACTATGGTTCTTATTACAATAAAAAGGCAGGAGTGTCATTTAGTCAAAAAAATGAGAATGGTAGTGTTTTAGCAACGGTAAGTTACCAAAAATCTGATGGTTATAGGTTTAATACAGATTTTGAAAATGTTTCAACTTTTTTGAAGTCAACTTATAAAAGTTACCAGTTAACAACATCATTTACCCAACGTAAATTTGGTGCAAACGGATTTTATGCGAGTCCAACTTATAAAGATCAATACGAAGAAACACAAACCAGTTTAGTTGCATTATCAACTTCATTTAACAATAAATCTGTAACCATTAAGCCTAGATTGTATTGGAGAAGAAATCAGGATATGTATTTATTTTTACGCCATAACCCTTCATATTATAGAAATATGCATATTTCAAATAAATTAGGAACTGAAACTAATGTGGTTTTTGATTCTAGTTTAGGAAAAACGGGAGTTGGTGTTGATGTATCTAGAATGTTTTTAGTGAGCAATAATTTAAATAACCACAATAGAACTGCAATTACTGGGTTTTTAGAGCATCGTTTTGAATTATTTAATGAAGCCTTAGATATAACACCGGGTGTTGCGATTAGCTATTATTCAGATTTTGAGACGAAAGCTTTTCCTGGTTTAGATATTGGATATCGTATTTCAGACACGTTTAAATTGTATGGAAATATTGGGTATACATATAGGGTTCCTACTTTTACAGATATGTTTTATGTTGGCCCAACAACACTTGGAAACCCTAATTTAGCACCAGAATCAGCATTATCTGAAGAATTTGGAATAAAGTACACTACAAATAATATTAAATTAAATATAGCCTTATTTAAAAGAAAATCAGATAATTTAATTGATTGGACAAAAGATAGTGAAGAAGATAAATGGGAAACCAGAAATTTTAGTGAAGTTATTACCCAAGGAATTGAAACTGAAATAAACTATAATTTTAATATTGCTAATCGCAATCAAAATTTAACAGTTGGCTATAGTTTTATTGAAGATGACATTAAAGATAACAATGTACAGTATACAAGATATTCCTTAAATAGTATTAAGCATCAATTTACATCAAGTTTTACTTCAAAACTCACATCAACATTTAGTCATCATATTTCATATAAATATATTGAAAGAACTGATGATGAAAGTTATAGTATTGTAGATGCTAAAATTGTAGCTAAAATTAGTGAGGAGGTTGAGATTTCTTTAATTGGAAATAATATTTTTAATACAGAGTACACTGAAACAAACTTAGTTCCAATGCCTAAAGGAAATGTAATGTTTGGTTTTAAGTATACTATTTATTAGCAAATAAATTATTGTACATTAGGGATTTAAATAATGTATTTATGGAAGAAAGAATAAAATCATATAAAGAGTTTTACCCATTTTATTTAAAAGAACACAGTAATAAAACATGTAGATTATTACACGTTATTGGTACAACAATAGTGTTGGCTTTGGCTTTAACATCAATTATTCATTTAAACCCTTATTGGCTTATTTTTATACCAATTAGTGGTTATGGTTTTGCTTGGACAGGTCATTTCTTTTTTGAAAAAAATAAACCAGCTACATTTCAATATCCACTTTGGAGTTTAAAATCAGATTTTAAAATGTATTTTGAAATACTTTCTGGAAAAATAGCTTTAGACACTTCAAAAGACTGAGATTTCTGTAATTGTTTAAATTTTAAAACGACTTAATTTACTACTAACTTAAAAACACTGAATATGAGAATTGTATTAATAACACTTTTTCAATTGCTATTTATTGCAAAAGCAGTTTCACAAATAAATAGTGATCATTTAAAAATTGGAGAAAGTTCACCAGTGATAAAGGGTGTAGATCAATTTAATACTGTTATTAATTCAAGTGAAATATTAAAAGACAAAAAAATACTTCTATTATTTTATCGAGGCAACTGGTGCCCTTATTGTAAAAAACATTTAGTAAGTTTACAAGATAATTTAGAAGAATTTACAAAAAAAGGGGTGTATGTAATTGTTGTAACTCCTGAAAAAGCTGAGAAAGTTAAACAAACAACTAAAAAGTTTAAATCAACTTTTTCAATTATTCATGATGTTGATAATAAAATTATGAACGATTATAAAGTAGCATTTAATGTAAATAAAGAAAATGTTCCAAATTATTTTGAATTTACTTTAAAAAAAGTGAGAGATTATAATGAAAATAATGTGCTTCCAGTACCTGCAACTTATTTAATTGATACCAACCATAAAATAAGCTATGTACACTATGATCCAGACTATAAAAACAGATCAAATATAAAGGATTTGTTAGAAGAGATATAATTTCAATTAACAGTTGTTACTAGATATAGTTCAGTTATATGTCTATTAATTACGAATAATACATTCTATATAGGTTGAAATGTTAAAAAATTATTAAATAACTAATTATTGTTTGGTGTAGCTATTAAAAATGTTGTATTTTTGTACCAGAAATAATAACTAAAATATTTCGTTATGAAAGTAAACAAAAAAGTAAAAAATCAGGACAGTAAAAGAAAGCTTCCTATGATTGATTTCAGAAGCACAAAAAGTATAACTTGGAACAGTAAAAGAAGATTTAGTATATAAGAATAGAGGAAACACACATTATAAAATTATTTGAATTAAGAGCGATAGGCAAACCTATCGCTTTTTTTATGCTATAATTTTTAAAATAATTCTTCGGTGTCTATTGTTAAGCTTTGTAAGAATGAAATTGTTTTTTTAATTTCAGAACTTAAAACAGTGTCATTTTCAATGAAAGGAACTTCACTTCTGTATAGTTGTAAAAACGATTCTAAAAAGTGAGATGTTTTGGTAGGTAATCTAAAATGTAATGCTTGCGATGCATTTAGAAGTTCTATAGCTAAAATTGTTTCAATATTATCAACTATTTTTTTAGCTTTAGTTGCTCCATTAGCCCCCATACTCACGTGATCTTCTTGTCCGTTGCTAGATACAATTGAATCAATTGACGCAGGTGTTGCTAGTTGTTTGTTTTGACTAACAATACTTGCTGCTGTATACTGTGGAATCATAAAGCCACTATTTAACCCTGGGTTTTTAACCAAAAATGGTGGTAAACTACGAAGACCAGAAACTAGTTGAAAAGTTCTTCTTTCTGAAATACTTCCTAATTCTGCCATAGCAATACCTAAAAAGTCAAATGCCAAAGCTAAAGGTTGTCCGTGAAAATTTCCTCCTGAAATAATTTCATCGGATTCAATAAAAATATTAGGATTATCTGTTACTGAATTAACTTCAGTTAAAAACGTTTTTTTACAATAATCTAGCGCATCTTTACTTGCACCGTGTACTTGTGGCATACATCTAAATGAATAGGGATCTTGTACATGCTCTTTTTCCTGATTAATAAGTTGGCTATCTTCTAAAAACTCTCTAATACGTTTTGCGGTTTTTATTTGGCCATTGTGAGGTCTAATAAAATGAATTAATTCGTTAAAAGGAGATATTCTACCATCGAATGCTTCTAGTGAAAGAGAACCAATTAAATCTGCTAAATAAGATAATTTATATGATTTTAAAATTAAATGAACGCCGTAAGCATTCATGAACTGTGTTCCGTTTAAGAGTGCTAATCCTTCTTTAGACTTTAGTTTAATTTTCTCCCAATTAAACTTCTTTAAAAGTGCTTCCCCAGTAATTTTTTCATTGTTTAAATACACTTCACCTTCGCCAATTAGAGGTAAAGATAAATGTGCTAAAGGAGCTAAATCCCCTGAAGCACCTAACGATCCTTGTGTATAAACTACAGGTATAATATTATGGTTGTAAAAATCAATTAATCGCTTAACAGTATTTAATTGTACTCCAGAATGACCATAACTAAGAGATTGAATTTTAAGAAATAACATTAGTTTTATAATGTTTTTTGGCACTTCCTCACCTGTTCCACAAGCGTGGCTCATAACTAGGTTTTCTTGTAGTAGCTGTAAATTTTCTTTGTTTATTTTTACATTACATAATGAGCCAAATCCAGTGTTTATCCCATAAATAGGAGCAGAGTCTTTATTTATTTTTTCATCTAAATAAACTCTACATTTATTGATTTTTTCTATAGCTGAATCAGAAAGTTCCAACTTTTTCTCAGTATACATAAGATCATTTAAAATCTCAAAATCTAATTGTTTAGAATCTATATAATGTATGTTGCTCATTGTGTGTTTTTATGTACTTCAAAATTCAGTTATCCTATGGATATATGCAAATTTTTTGTTAAATTAATAGTATACTCAGTTTCTAAGATAATAAATTTTATCTTTGATAAATTATTAACAAATTAAGTAATTAATATGAATAAAATATGGATTTTTATTGCGGCTATTGCTGTAATTTCTTGTAAAAATGAAGTGCCTGTAGATTACGCAATTATTTCTGGAAAAATCACGAATAAAATTGTTGGTGAATTATCAATTAATAGTGCAGATAGATCTGTAAAAAAAGTTATTAATGTTGCTGAAGATGGTACTTTTGTTGATACATTAACACTTAATACAAAAGCTTATGTTCTTTATGATGGTAAAAATATGACTAAAGTATATTTAGATACCGGAAATAAAATAAACATAAATTATAATGCTGAAGATTTTGAGAAAACATTATCAATTACAGGTGAAGGTGCTGAGATAAGCAATTATTTATTCAAAGTTGGCAGTAAAGAAAAAGAATTAAAAAAGGGAAGTGATGTTTATGTTCTTGAAGAAGCACCTTACAAACAATTGTTTGAAGAAATTAAAGAAGTTTCTAAAGAAATACTAGCAGCTTCTGAAGGCGTTTCAGAAGAGTTTAAAGCAAAAGAGTTAAGAAACATAAAATATTCTTATTTATGTCAAATTAGTATTTACGAAAGATATCATGCGCATTATGCAAAAATGCCCGAGTTTAAAGTTTCTGAAGGTTTTTTAACCGACTTAGAAGGATTAGATTATGTAAATGAGGAAGATTTTTTATTTTCTGAAGGCTATAAGAAAATGGTAACATCTCATTTTTTCAGTGAAGCTTCAAGTATGGTTGAGAAAGACTCAATTGCTGAAGATATTGCTTTTTTGAAAACAGTTAGTTCAATTACAAATGAAACAATTAAAAATAGTTTGTTGTTTGATAATGCTAAATATGCAGTTACTTATACGGAAGATTTAGAAACGTTTTACGCAACTTTTATGGCTAACTCTACAAATGAAGCTAATAATGTAGTAATTACCGAAAGCTATAACAAACTAAAAACAGTATATAAAGGGCAACCATCTCCTAAGTTTGTAGACTATGAGAATTTTTTAGGAGGAACAACTTCATTAGATGATTTAAAAGGTAAATATGTGTATGTAGATGTTTGGGCAACCTGGTGTGGACCTTGTAAAGCTGAAATTCCATTTTTAAAAGAAGTGGAGAGTAAGTATCATGGAAAAGATATTGAATTTGTGAGTATTTCTGTTGATAAAGCAAAGGATCATGAAAAATGGGTGAAAATGGTGACTGAAAAAGAGTTAAAAGGAATCCAATTATTTTCAGATAAAGATTGGGATTCAGAGTTTGTAACAGGCTATTTAATTAAAGGAATCCCACGTTTTATATTAATTGATCCAAACGGAGTTATTGTAAATTCAAATGCTCCAAGACCATCTGATTCAAAATTGATTGACCTGTTTAATGAATTAAATATTTAATAATAACTAACACGAAGAATGAAAAAAATAATTTGGCTTTTTGCAGCCCTGTTAATTGCATCTTGTAATAATGAGGTGAAAGATTATGTAACATTAAATGGAACTCTTAAAATTGCAAGCACAGATAAAATAACAATAGAAGGAAGAGGGTTTTCTAAAGAAATTACTGTTGATAGTAATGGAGAATTTTCAGATACATTAAAAATAACGGATGGAGTTCATGCAATTGTGAATGGAAATGATAGAATTACGTTGTATTTGAAAAAGGGGTACGATTTAAATTTAAAATTTAAAGGAGAAAAGTTTTCAGAAGGGATTTTTTTTACAGGAAACGGTGCTGTAACAAATAACTTTATGGAAGATAAGCGTTCTTTTTATATGAGTGATTATGCCAACCCTAAAACATATTTCAAATTAGATAAAGAAGCATATGAAGTGAAAATTACGGAAGCTAAATCAATGTTAAAAGGTTTTAAAGACAAGGCAATTAATCTTGATTCAGTAATTGATAAAATGGATACTAGAAATGATGAAATGTTTTTTGGTTATATAGCTTCTAATTATGAAAAAATGCATGAAAATATGGTGCGTTTTTCAAAAGGAAAAATATCACCAACTTTTACAAATTATGAAAATAGCAATGGAGGAACAACTTCATTGTCTGATTTAAAAGGAAAATATGTTTATATAGATGTTTGGGCAACTTGGTGTGCGCCTTGTAAAAAAGAAATTCCATATTTAAAAGAGTTAGAAAAAGACTTTCATGGTAAAAACATTGAGTTTGTAAGTATTTCTGTAGATAAACAAGCAGCTCATGAAACTTGGGTTCAAATGATAAAAGATGAAGGATTAAGTGGTGTTCAGCTATTTGCTGACAATAATTTTGAATCTGAATTTATTGCCGAGTATGGTATTAATTCTATTCCAAGATTTATTTTATTAGATCCAGAAGGTAATATTGTTGATGCCGATGCAGAGAGACCTTCAAATCCAAAATTAAGAGAATTATTTTCTGAATTAGGAATATAAAATTATTAAACATAAAAAAAGCGCTGTTTCAACAGCGCTTTTTTTATGTTTAGATGTTCCAAAATATTATTCTTCAGAAGAAGATTCTGCAGGTTCCTCTTCAATTTTTTCTTGATTGAATAAATCTAAAATAGCATTTGATAAATATTCTAAGATTGATGAAGCGGTAAAAGTTTCATAACTCGTTTCCTGAATAGCAATATCAGCAGTTTTTCCATGTAGGTAAACTCCAAAAATTGCAGCATTTTTAGGCTCATAACCTTGAGCTAAAAGCCCTGTTATTAATCCAGTTAGTACGTCGCCACTTCCAGCAGTGGCTAATGCTGGATTTCCTGTTGAGTTAAAATACATATTTTTACCATCAACAGTAACCGTATGAGTTCCTTTAATTATGATAATTATATTATGCTCTTTAGAGAGTTGTACCGTTTTTTGAAGCTTATCATAATCATTATTCCAATTGCCGATTAATCGTTCTAATTCTTTTGGGTGAGGTGTTAAAATGGTGTTGTTTGGTAAATACTTTAATAATGTTTTATTTTCCGCCAATATATTTAGACCATCGGCATCAATAATTAATGGGAGTTTATTTTCTTTGATGAATTTTTCAAATCCTACAGCTGTTTTTTCTGAGATTCCCATTCCAGGACCAATTCCAATTACCGTTGGTTTTGTTTTGAAATTATAATATGTTAAAACTTTTTCATCATCAACTTCAACCATAGCTTCTGGTACCGAAATTTGCAAAATGGTGTAACCACATTTGGGTATGTATGCTGTAACTAAGCCACTTCCAATTTTTAGAGCCGCTTTTGTTGCTAAAGTAACTGCCCCAATTTTTCCAAAACTTCCACCAATTATAAGTGAATGCCCAAAAGTTCCTTTATGCGACCACTTATTCCGAGGTTTGTATAAAGGTATAATATCACTTTTGGTAATATAATGTGTTGTTGGCTCTAAGCTAGTAATATAGTCTTCATCTAAGCCAATATCCAACACTTCCCAAGTATTAATATATTCTTTATTCTCAGGAAGTAAAAATGCTAATTTTGGTGTTTGAAAAGTAAGTGTATGTCCAGCTCTTAAAACGGAATCTTTATGAGTAACAGTTTTATCACTAAATAAACCAGAGGGAAGATCAATGGCAAGTGTAAAAACTTTTGTACTGTTAATATAGTGGATTAATTTTTTAGAAAATCCTTCAGGTTTTCTTGTTAAACCATTTCCAAAAATGGCGTCAATAACAATATCTTCAAATTCAACTTTCGGAAAATCATTTTCACTATTTATTACGGTTGGCCATTCTCCAATTTCTTTTAAACGATCGTAATTTGATAAAAATTCATCAGTACGTTTATCGCTAAAATTAACAATATAACAATTTACATCATATCCATGTTGAAATAAATGTAGAGCAATTACTAAACCATCTCCACCATTATTTCCAATACCACAAAAAACATGAATTTTAATATGTTGTCCTTGTAAACGACTGTGTAACCATTGAAAGCAAAGCGTAGCAGCTTGTTCCATTAGATCTAGAGAAGTTATACCCTTATTTTTAATGGTTGCTTTATCGGCTTTAGTAATTTGTTTTGAAGAAAGAATGTACATAGTAGTAAAATTAATAAAAAAAACCTCTCGAAGTGAGAGGTTTTTATTAAATTTTATCCTTTGTAAACGCCCATATTAGCGTATTTATCCATTCGTTGTTTTACCAATTCTTTTGGTGTCAAATCTTTTAAATCATCGTAAGCTTTTAAGATTGTTTTTTCAACAGCCTTAAATGCCGTTTCACGATCGTAATGTGCTCCACCTAAAGGTTCTTTAATAATGCCATCAATTAATTTTTGTTTTTTCATGTCTTCTGCAGTCAGCTTTAAAGCTTCAGCAGCTTCTTCTTTATGTTCCCAGCTTCTCCATAAAATAGATGAGCAAGATTCTGGAGAAATCACAGTGTACCAAGTATTTTCCATCATATATACTTTATCTCCAACACCAATTCCTAAAGCGCCACCTGAAGCACCTTCACCAATAACAATGGTAATAATAGGTGTTTTTAAACGGGTCATTTCTAAAATATTACGAGCAATTGCTTCACCTTGCCCTCTTTCTTCAGCTTCTAAACCTGGATATGCACCTGGTGTGTCTAATAAAGTTACTACAGGAATTCCAAATTTTTCAGCCATTTTCATTAAACGTAATGCTTTTCTATAGCCTTCAGGATTAGACATTCCAAAATTTCTATATTGGCGAGTTTTTGTATTGTATCCTTTTTGTTGCCCAATAAACATAAATGATTGATCTCCAATTTTACCTAAACCACCAACCATTGCTTTGTCATCTTTTACAGTTCTGTCACCGTGTAATTCCATAAAAGAATCACCAGTTAAAGCATTAATATGATCAAGCGTATAAGGTCTATTTGGATGACGAGAAAGTTGTACTCTTTGCCAAGCACTTAGGTTTTTATAAATATCTTTTTTTGTTTTTTGTAATTTAGTTTGAATGTTTTTGCAGGTTTCACTTACATCAACATCGCTATCTTTACCAATTACTTCACATTTACTAAGTTGTTCTTCTAGTTCTTTAATAGGTAATTCAAAATCTAAATATTCCATATTTTTTAGTTTGGATGTAATTTACAAATATACTAACTTCTCTTTTTTGAAAGTTAATTTATGTGCTTTTTTTATTTTTTATAATTCCGTTTACAATAACTGTAAGAAGTATCACTAAAGCACCGATATAAAATTGCGGACTCATTTTTTCACTTTCACCAAAAATAAGTACTGCTAAAATAATACCATAAACAGGTTCTAGATTAATGGTAAGCATTACGGTATAAGGTGTTAAATACTTCATTATTTTTACGGAGACTACAAATGCATATGCTGTACAAACGCTACTTAGTAGTAACAAATAAAAGATATCAGAAGTGTTTAAAGTAAACTCTTCAATTGAAAAACCTGAAGTTGCTAAAACAAAAATGCTAATAAATAATACACCAAAAAGTAATTGATAAAATGAAATAACTTCTGCATCATATTTTTTAACATATAAACCATTTAACACTGTAAATAATGCCGATAAAAATGAGGCAATTAGTGCATAAATAATTCCTAGTGTATATTCACTTTCAACATTAAAAATTAAAGACAAACCTGCGATAACAATAAAGCCAAAAAATAATTCTAATATAATAAGTTTTCTTTTAAAAAATAGCGGTTCAATTAGTGATGTAAATAATGCGCCTGTGCTCATAGCAACTAATGCTATTGAAACGTTGGCTACTTTTATTGCTGAGAAAAAAGCAATCCAATGTAAAGCTATAATTACACCAGTTAGGATAAACTTTAGTAGTGCTTTGGGCGATGCTTTTAAAGATTTTCTTTTAACTAGGAAATAAATGAAGACAAATAGTACTGCAAAAAACATTCTATACCACACTAAAGGAATTGCATTTATACTAATTAAAGCACCTAAAATGGCTGTAAAACCCCAAATAAAAACAAGGAAATGAAGTAGGAAATAATTATTTAACCTAGTTTTTGGCATTTCTAAAGTATAAATAGATGGCTAATGCACCAAAAATAATATTAGGTGACCAAACCATTATAAAAGAATTTGTATCTGCACCAGCTCCTAAAACTTCAGCAATTTTCAAGAAAAATACATAAACAAACATTAAAGAGATACCAATTGAAAGGTTAACTCCCATGCCTCCTCGTTTTTTTCTTGCAGCAAGTGCAACAGCAATTAAAGTTAGTATGTAAGATGATATTGGTAAACTTGTTCTTTTATGTAATTCTACTAAATAGGTGTTTAAATTGCTAACACCACGTTCTCTAGATTGATTGATAAAATCGTTTAATTTAAATGATGTCATTTCTTTAGCAAGATAATCTACATTTATTAAATCTTTAGGTGTAAATGTAAATGTAGTGTCTAATTTTGAGCCTGAAATAATACTATCTCTATCATTTAAAATAATTCTTTCCCTGTAATTAATTAATGTGAAAGTACTGTCTTTTACTTTCCAGCGAATGTTATCGGCAAACAATTTATACCTTAGTTTATTTCCTTCAAATTTTTCATAAGAAAAATTATATCCAACATTTGTTGTGACTCTGTAATTTTTTAAAAAAATATAATCATTAGGACCTAATTGTAGGTTGATATTTGTTAAATAATTATCGTTTATTTTTTTCTTTTTTAGATAACTTCTTTTAAACTCCTCAAACGTTTTATTACTTTGAGGTACAATAAAATGATTCATAAATAATGCAAAAACAGTAATAATTGTAGCGCCTATAAAATACGGTCTTAAAAACCGTGTAAAAGATATTTTAGCCGAATGAATTGCAATAATTTCAGTATTCCCAGCTAATTTTGAAGTAAAAAATATCACTGAAATAAATAATGCCAATGGCATAAAAGTATTACCAAAGATTACAATAAAATTAACATAGTAATCATTAATTATTTCACCAACTGACAAATCTGAATGTCTTAAAAATTTATCAATTTTTTCTGATACATCAATAGCTATAGCAATTGGTAATAATAAGCACAATACAAGAATGAATGAGCTTAAGTATTTTTTTAATATGTATTTATCAAGTATTCTCAATTACTTACATTTTTATTAAAGCCTCTTGTCTAGTTGTTTTACCATTCGGTTTTTCCATTCAGTAAAATCTCCCGCTAATATATGCTTTCTTGCTTCACGAGTCAACCATAAATAAAACCCTAAATTATGGATGGAAGCTATTTGTTTTCCTAACAATTCTTTTGCGGCAAATAAATGACGCAAATATGCTTTTGAATACATAGTATCTACAAATGTAATTCCCATATCATCAATAGCTGAAAAATCATTTTCCCACTTTTTATTTTTAATATTTATGGTTCCGTGAGCTGTAAATAACATTCCGTTTCGGGCGTTACGTGTAGGCATTACACAGTCAAACATATCTATTCCTAATGCAATATTTTCTAAAATATTAATTGGTGTACCAACGCCCATTAAATATCGTGGTTTATCTTCTGGAAGAATTGCAGTAACAATTTCAGTCATTTCATACATTTCTTCAGCAGGTTCACCTACTGATAAGCCTCCAATAGCATTTCCTTCAGCTCCAACCGAAGCAATGAATTCAGCGGATTGTTTTCTTAAATCTTTATAAGTACTTCCTTGTACAATTGGGAAAAATGCTTGATTATAATCGTATTTTAAGGGTGTTTTATCTAAATGGGTAATGCAACGTTTTAACCAACGGTGCGTCATATGCATAGAGCGTTTTGCGTAACTATAATCACAAGGATAAGGAGTACATTCATCAAAAGCCATAATAATATCGGCTCCAATTATGCGTTGAATTTCCATTACATTTTCAGGTGTAAATGTATGATAAGATCCATCAATATGACTTTTAAATTTCACACCTTCTTCTTTAATTTTTCTTGTTCCAGAGAGTGAATATACTTGGTACCCACCACTATCGGTCAATATATTTCTATTCCAATTCATAAATTTATGCAAACCACCAGCTTGTTCTAAAATTTTTGTTTTGGGACGTAAGTATAAATGGTATGTATTTCCTAAAATAATATCAGGATTAATTTCGTTTTTTAATTCAGTTTGATGGACACCTTTTACAGTTCCAACAGTGCCAACAGGCATAAAAATTGGTGTTTCTATTTCTCCGTGATCAGTAGTTATAACACCTGCTCTTGCTTTGCTTTGAGCGTCTTTAGTTTTTAATTCAAATTGCATAGTCGGCAAAGATACTGAATAGGATTTGTTTGAAAAACAAATAACTTGAAAGATAATTTAGGTTGAAGTGATTTTATTTTTTGAAAAGTAGTTATTTAAATAATGGAACTACTGTCCAATTAGTTTTTGAAACAACGTCTTGTGCTATTATTAAAATAGTATTGGATTGTTTTAAGTTTAAGATTCCATCTTCTTTTACTGAACTAGTTGCTCCGTATGGTATTTCAAACGAAATTTTTACACTTGAAATATCTTTATTTTTAGGAAATGTTACATAAATTTCTTTACTGTCCCAATTTACAATGCTCTCTTTTAATTCGCCCTCAAATTTTAAGTTGTAAATTCCAGAATTACTAATTGGTATCCCGTTTGCGTTGGCTGTACTTAATTTAGAAATCTCTGCAGTACTCATACTATAATTACGTAATTGAATTGCACTAACAAACAATTCAGCAGTTTCATTATCATTATCTGCAAAAAGGTGAAATCCTTGATTTTGACCGCCAGAAAACACATTGTAAACAGACCATCTACCTCCAGAAATTTTATTTTCTCCAACATAATACCCATTCACATATTTTTTTATGGCAGTTTTTGAAACTACTATTGCAATTCTTTGCCAAGTTTCAGGTTGTAAATACTTGTGGTAAACATTACTAACTCCAAGGCCTTTCGGACTGATAAAAAAGTCAGCATCATTTGTGTTTTCAGGATTTGTTTGTAATAGGCTAATATAACCTCCTTCACTTGTTTTTGGAATGTAAATATCCAAAATCAACGAATAATTATAGTGTAAATCTTCATAAATTCCAGGTGTGAAATTGGTAAAAACAAACAATCCATTTTGTGGGTTGAATGCAGGAACTTTAATAATATCAGCCTCAAAACCTTTTATAGCTTTTATGCCAAATGATGTTGTAGTACCAAAAGTTACAGGTTGAATAAGAGCTGTTTTAGAATAATTCAAAGGTCTTAATTGGCTTCCAACACCTGTGCTTTGAAGGTTTTGTTTATTAAAAGTCCAATTTCCAGTGGTAGCACTTATAGCGCTAATATTTAGTTGTTTATTGTTACAAATAGCTTTCATTGCTGAAGTTGCAATATCAGATTCTACACCATCAACATTATTGTTTTTAATTTTAGTTATTTCTTCTAAATTATTAGATGTAAATACCCAAATTTTTGCATTGTGTTCGTGTACTTTTTTTACAAATAGTTTAAAATCTTCATTCGTATCATCTAAAGCGTAAGTATAGTAAGTTTCAAAAATAGTACAGCCTAAGTCAACTAATTCTTTGTACCAATTATCATCGTTTGGATTTTTAGGCATTCCTCCAAAATAAATGAAATTTGAATTTGGACAGTATTTTTTATATGCTTTAGCTTCTTCAATAGTTGCAATTGCAGCCATTAACCTTTTGGGGTTTACTTTTGTTTTTTTAAGAGCTTTCCCCATTAAATCTACTCTAAATTTTTTAGTGTCTAAATACAAATAAGCGTCGTATTTTTCAGCAAGAATGAGTGCTTCTTCTAAAGTTGCAATTTTAGTATTTTTAAACTGGCTACCTTTCCAACTTCCAACATCTAGTTTTAATAATTCTTCATATGTTGAAGAAACTACATATCCCTTCCCATTACTTGTTCTGTACATTGTTGGTTGGTCATGAAATAAAACATAAACATCGTCAGAGGTTACGTTTACATCAATTTCACAATATTTAATACCTCTTTTAAAAGCTTCTTCAATACTTAATAAGGTGTTTTCTGGGTAAATGTCTGAATAACCACGATGCCCAACTGCTTGAAAATTACAATCCTTATAATTGTAAGAAGGTGTATTTTGCTGACTGTAAGTAGTTTGTGATAAGAGGGTTATAACTATAAGAGTTGCTATATTTTTTAGGTTCATAGATTACTAAAGTAAGTTTTTTTGTTTAAAAATATTTCAATGATTGTATTTTCTTTTTGAAAATGAAGTATTCCTTTTCTGATTGAATTTCTTTTTCTGAATATCTTTAGAAGCTTCTTCAGTTTTTGATGAAGATGCAATCATTGTATTAATGTGTTGCATTTCAATAGATGATAATTCTCTCCACTCACCAATACTTAAATTACCTAGATTAACATTCATAATCCTAGTACGTTTAAGTTTGGCAACTTCATAATCTAAATATTCGCACATTCTTCTAATTTGCCTGTTTAACCCCTGTGTTAATATAATTTTAAAGATTAAATCAGATTGTTTTTCAACCCTACAATTTTTTGTAACTGTTCCTAAAATTGGAATTCCATTACCCATTTTTTGAATGAATTCTGATGTAATTTTTTTGTTGACAGTTACTATATATTCTTTTTCGTGGTTATTGCCTGCTCTTAAAATCTTATTTACAATATCACCGTCGTTAGTTAAAAAAATTAAGCCTTCAGAAGGTTTGTCTAATCTTCCAATTGGAAACAAACGCTTAGAGTGGTTTATAAATTTTACAATATTTTTACGCTCTTTAGAATCAGTAGTACAAACAATTCCTACAGGTTTATTTAAAGCAATGTAAAGAGTTTTTGGTTTAGGTTTTAATAATTTTCCATTAATTTTAACTACATCGCCTTCTGCAACACGGTTTCCTAATTGCGTTGGTTTTCCATTAATAGTAACCTGCCCACTAGTAATTAGTTTTTCGGCCTCTCTTCTTGAGCAAATACCTGTACTACTAATAAATTTATTTAGATTTATTGAATTGTTGTTTGTACTCTCCACCCCATAAAATGTTTGAACTGCGAAGTTACTAAATAATCTTAATTTTAAAGTAACATTAAAGTTGGAGTATTAGCTTCTGAAAAGATATTTTTCGGATTGAATAAAGAGTATCTTTGAGATGTTAAAATTAACAGAATATGAGATATTTCACAGTGCTGATTGCAATTCTTATGGCAACTTCTTGTTCGCAAAGTAAAAGTCAGGAGTCCACAAATAATGAAGATGAAGTTATTACTAACACGCCTCCAAAATTTTATTATGGTGCAGATTTATCGTATGTAAATGAATTGGAAGATTGTGATGCCGTTTACAAAAACGCAAATAATATAGTACAAGACCCATATACAATTTTTAAAGAAGCAGGAACTAATATAGTGAGAGTAAGGCTTTGGCATAACCCAACTTGGACAAATTATTCAAATTATGAAGATGTTAAAAAAACGATAGTTAGAGCAAAAGCGGAAGGGATGTATGTGCTACTAGATTTTCATTATTCAGATAATTGGGCCGATCCTCATAAGCAAGAAATTCCTGCAGCTTGGTTAAGTGAATTAAATAATACAGAAGCCTTAGGAGAGTTGCTTTATAATTATACGTATGAAACACTTTTAAATTTAGCAAATGCTAATTTATTACCTGATATGGTACAAATTGGAAATGAAATTAACCCCATGATTCTTCAGCAAGGAGAACTAGTTTGGCCAATAGATTGGGAGCGGAATTCATTTCTATTGAATAAAGGAATTAAAGCAGTAAGAGATATTTCAGAAGTAAAAAATAAAGAAATAGGAGTGATGTTGCATATTGCTCAACCAGAAAATGCTCTGTGGTGGTTTGAACAAGCGACACAAAATGGTGTTACAGATTTTGATTGGATTGGGCTTTCATATTATCCAAAATGGTCTGAATATTCTTTAACAAATTTATCGATATCACTAAAAACATTAATAACTACCTACAACAAGCGTTTAATGATTGTTGAAACTGCATATCCATTTACACTAGAAAACGGGGATACAGCTGGAAATATATTGGATGAAGATGCTCTAATACCAAATTATTTAGCTACAGAACAAGGTCAGTTAGATTTTTTAAATAAATTAAAAGAAGTGATAGAATTCTCAGGTGGTGAAGGACTTATTTATTGGGAGCCAGCTTGGATTTCAAGTAGTTGCTCTACATTATGGGGCCAAGGTTCACATTGGGATAATGCAACTTTATTTGACCATAGTAATAAAGTAAATTTAGGAATGCAATTTTACAAAGCATCACTGAATTAATATTATGAATTCCATTCTTTTCTAAATCTAATGAGCTCTTTATCAATTTTTTGTTTTGATAAAGAAATTAACTCATCTACGTCTTCAGAAAAAATAGGCTCTAAATAACTAACTTTAATCTCGGTTCGCCATTTGCCAAAACATCTTAAAAAATGAGGTAAAAAGGTGTCGTCACCAATCCAAGCATCATTTAAATTTTTATAATCTATTGCAATTGGTATTACAGGCTTACCTAATTTAGCAGCTAATACAAAAGCACCAGGTTTAAAGCTTATGGTGGTTGGTTTAATATGTGTAGT
Organism: uncultured Lutibacter sp.; assembly: GCA_964412305.1. Taxonomy (GTDB): domain Bacteria; phylum Bacteroidota; class Bacteroidia; order Flavobacteriales; family Flavobacteriaceae; genus Lutibacter. The sequence goes on from CAYPNJ010000031.1 coordinate 17,799, forward strand.
TCCTTCAGGAGTGTTTAATATTGAAAAACCGTTTTCTAAAACTAAATTTACTTCATTTCTAGTTTTAACTCGTTGTTCCTTATTTTCTCTATCAACAAAAATAACTCCAGTAGTTCTGCAAGCAAAACCAATTAAAGGCCAAGAAGCAACTTCTCTTTTTGCAATTGGATACGCTAAGAGATTTTTTAAAATTACAAGTGGATCGAAGTAACTCCTATGGTTTGAAATAATCAAACCAGAAATTGTAGGTTCTTTTCCGTAAATAATAATTTTTGAACCTAATATATAATGTAAAGTGCGAATAATTCCTCGTCTGTATACTATACCACGCTCTATTTTTTCACTCTCAGTTTTATAAAATAAATTTGTAACTAATAAAAAACTAAGTACAATTAATGTAACTAAAGCAAAGAGCAGTAACCTAATAATTGCTAATAAAGTTCTAAGTACAGTCATTTAGTCAAAATAGCTAAAAGTATCACCGCTTTTTATTTTTAATAATGATTCATAAATTAACTTAATTACGTTTTCAACATCATCTTTATGTACCATTTCTACAGTGGTATGCATATAACGTAATGCTAATGAAATTAATGCAGAAGGAACCCCACCATTACTATACGCAAAAGCATCAGTATCTGTACCAGTAGCTCTAGATGAAGCTAAACGTTGAAACGGAATCTTATTTTCAGTAGCTGTATCTACAATTAAATCACGTAAATTATTTTGAACAGCAGGTGCATAACTAATAACTGGCCCATCACCCGAAATTGTTTCACCTTCTTTCTTCTTGTCAATCATTGGTGTAGTAGTATCATGACAAACATCGGTTACAATAGCAATATTTGGTTTAATAGTTTGAGTAATCATTTCTGCACCACGCAAACCAATCTCTTCTTGAACAGAATTGGTAATGTACAATCCAAAAGGTAATTCTATGTTATTTTCTTTTAATAAACGAGCAACTTCAGCAATCATAAAACCACCCATTCTATTGTCAAGTGCTCTACAAACAAAGTTGTTTTTGTTTAAAATGAAGAATTTATCAGGGTAGGTAATTACACACCCAACATGAATGCCTAATTTTTCAACTTCTTCTTTCTTTTTACAGCCAACATCAATAAATATATTGTCTAATTTAGGGGTTTCTTCTTTACCGCTTAAACGAGTGTGAATTGCGGGCCATCCAAAAACACCTTTAACAATTCCCTTTTTAGTATGGATATTCACAATTTTCGAAGGTGCAATTTGGTGATCACTTCCACCATTTCTAATTACATAAATCAATCCTTCAGGTGTAATATAATTCACATACCAAGAAATCTCATCAGCATGTCCTTCAATAACAACTTTAAATTTAGCATCAGGGTTTATAATACCAACCGCAGTTCCGTAACTATCCGTAATAAAGGTATCAACATAAGGCTTTAAATAATCCATCCAAATTTTCTGTCCCTCACTTTCGTACCCTGTAGGTGATGCATTATTTAAATACTTTTCTAAAAAGGCAATCGATTTTTTATTCAATATTTTTTGACTCATAATTATAGTTGTGTTTTAAAGGACGAATATACTATTATGTGCGTAAACAATTTAATGATTCATTAAAAGATTTCTTTTACTAAAAATAATTTTTAGGGCGTTCCCCTGCGGGTCAGGCTATACGTTCTATCTTTTTGGGTGCTACCCAAAAAGGATACCACTACTATCCTTAACGCAATAGGTCTTTATGTTTAAGATCGTTAATTTGCTAAATCGTATTGTTAAATACAATTTAAGAGTTTGTTTTAAGTTTAATTTATTTAGAAACTCATTGTTGAAATAGACATATTAATATTGTATTTTTGAAACCCTTTACTAATAAATATAAATGAAGCATTTTAAAACAAGTATTCTTTTACCTATACTATTAATAAGTACGGTGCTGTTTTCTCAGGTAGAAAAAGATAAAGACTCAATATTGTTAACTGAAAAATATATTATTTTTGAAGGAGATACTTTATTAATAGAGTTAAATGAAGTTCTTTTATTGAAGAAATTAAAATTTAAAACAAATTACGATAGAAGATATTATTATTGGTTTCGTAAAAAAACACTAAAAGCATACCCATATGCTAAATTAGCCGCTGAAAGGTTAAATGTTCTAACGGAGAGATTAGAAAATATTAAGTCCAAAAAAAGAAAGAAACAATACACTAAACTGATTCAAAAATTCTTAGAAGAAGAATTAACAGATCAATTAAAAAAGTTAACAAGAACAGAAGGCCGTATCTTAATTAAGTTAGTACATAGGCAAACTGGCGACACTTCGTTTAGTTTAATTAAAAATTTAAGAAGCGGTTGGAAAGCATTTTGGTACAACACTACAGCAAATTTATTTAAGTTATCACTTAAGGATGAGTATGACCCAGTAAATGTTAGAGAAGATTTTTTAATAGAAGATATTTTACAACGTGCCTTTGTTGATGGTGTTTTAGAAGATCAGCCATCAAAACTAGAATTTAATTACCTTGAATTAACTAAAAAATGGATTGATGTTCCAAAACCAGTAGTTAAATCAAAGTCTAAAAAAAATAAAACTAAATATGATATTATAAAAAGGGAATAAAATCATGTTTCTATGTGTTTAATTTTTTTTCAATTTTCAATTTTCTTTTGCTTTCTAAGTATCGGATATTCAGTGTTATAAAATGGGGGTTTAGAAATAGTTAGTCATCCCTATTTTATTATAAGAAGTCATATTTAATGATGTTTACAGCT